>CBFDBN010000267.1:0-5767 GCA_965603055.1 uncultured bacterium
GATTTCATTTCTGAGGGCAAATTCTTTTTCTTTTTGGTTCTGGCTTGTCCAGGTTGGGTGATTGGTTTACTCTACTTAACTTATTTAACTTACTTAACCAACTCTACTCTACTATATGAGTGAGATACCATGAAAATATCAAAAGAAAGGCTCTTAAACTACTTTTCAGGGCAAATATCGTTCAAAACAGCCTTTGCCCTTTCCGTTTTGTTTCATGGACTTATTTTCATTTTATTGGTGTTATTACTGAGTCCCCTCAAGTTATCAAATTTAGAAAAAATACCGCTGGTGATAGATTTTGTATCAATGCCAGGAGATGAAAATCGTGGTGTATCTTCTCAGGTTAAAAAGGAGATTGTCGAGCAAGCTTTTCAAGCAAATAATTATGTCCCGGCAGGTTCATTTTCAAGAACATCTTTGAGCCAGGCAAACGAAGATGAAAGCTTAACAAATGAATTTGATAACGCCAGCCACGTTTCTGAATACAAAACTCCCTCAAAATTCGTTCAGCCCTATTTTGCCAGCGTTTTTGTACCGCCGTCGGTAAAATTCCCACGGATCGATATCGCTGAGCCAAAATTGTTGCCAGCTAAAATGCCAATGTCAGCAAGGCATGAAAAAACATTGATGAAAAAGGTTCGGAAATTAATTGAAAATATCCATGAGAGGCATTGGTCGGATACGACTTTCGTGGTGGAAGACAAAAAACAGAAATTTGAAATCCAAATCCAACGCCTGCCTGCCAGATCTTCCACAGAATTAGATGAGATAATATTTGACATCACCACCAAACAGAACGGAAAAATATTATCCACTCAAATGCGGATGAGACGGCTGGCGTTTTCTAATTTTGCCCAACTGGTCGATTACTGGGATCCGCAAGTGGCTGTGCATGATGATGTGTTTGAGGGAAGATTTCACACTAATTATGCTTTCGCCATTAGTCGCAGCAAAGGCGTTGGTCCCCAATTTCATGGCAAAGTGACCACTGCCGCTTATGATGTGAAAACCAGCGGTGATTTTCCAATCATAGACCAGAATTCAATTTTTATCGGGGGGATTGAAACCGGCGTCAAACAGATTCGATTGCCCAAGACATTCTCGCCATTCTCAGGTCATTCAAAATTGAGTCGTGATCAGGTTCTTATGTTAAGTGAAGAAAGCTGGATCAATTTTCAAAAAAATGGCTCTTATACCTGGAAATCGAAAGCTTCACCCGCAGTTGAGCATCGGAACAAAATTCCAGAAACATCGTTTTTTATCGTTGGCGATAAAGGTGCAGAAATTCATGTGAAAGGGACCGTGAATGGAAAAGTGCTGGTTTATTCGGCTGATGATATCATTATCGATGATGATCTGTGTTATGCCCGTCCGCCCGAAAAATTTTCCAATTCCGATGATTGCCTTGGATTGGTCAGTGAACGGAATATTGAAGTTGCCCATCCGTCAATAACAGGCTCTGGGGATCTTCACATTTATGCGGCGATCTATGCCAGAGGCTGGTTCCGCATCCCAAATTTATACGGCAGTGGTGAGGCAAAGCTGTATATTTACGGCAGCCTTTCCGCCGGCTCCCTAACTGCCACCGAACCCCGCTATGCGACCCACATCCGTTTTGATAAACGATTGGAATTCCAGCGTCCGCCGAACTTCCCTGTGACAGATCGGTATGAGGTTGTGGATTGGGAGAAAGCCTGGGAAATTAAGAAGTAATAAATCGTGTGGCTCTAAACAAATGTAGCTTTCGAAAATAAAAGTGAAATTTTATTGTATCGGAATTTGAAAATTTGTGTAAAAATTACTATAAAAAAATCTTACAAGGTGAACAGCTAATGATAGGAAAAATAGAGTGAATCAATTTGAAATTAAACGAAGCCGAGCCTGTCGTTTTGTCGGTGAACGGAACGAGCTAATCAAACAACTGGAAAAAGAAGGTAAGATAATTACACCTCAATACTATTGCATGGCAAAAGGAGGCTACTGTGCCGATGATGATGTGTGTGTCGCTTTGGTTTCACGTGCCCATATACCGACACGATTTGGTGAATTTGATATTGCGATCTTTGAAAATAATAAGGATCAAAAAGAGCACCTGGCAATTAGTCGCGGCAATTTAGACGATGCTACAGAAGTTCCTGTTCGGGTACATTCCCAGTGCCAGACTGGTGATATTTTTGGCTCATTGCGATGTGATTGCCGTGATCAGTTGGAGCATGCCCTGGCGACATTTGCCCGGCTTGATACGGCGGCATTATTATATTTAAAGCAGGAAGGGAGGGGGATCGGATTAGCCAATAAAATCAGGGCTTATCATCTTCAAGAACAGGGTCTGGACACCGTCGAAGCAAACGTTGCCCTCGGTTTTCAGGATGATTTAAGAACTTATGAAATTGCTGCTTCAATGTTAAAACTCTTGAATATTAAATCGATTGTCCTTTTTACGAACAATCCTGAAAAAATCAAAGGACTGTCTCATAACGGTATCAAAATTGATAGACGGGAACCTATTGTAATGCCACCAACTCCATATAATATCGATTACCTTGATACTAAGAAAAGGAAGGCAGGGCATCTTCTTGAATGATATTGGAAGAAAGTGGTCGCCCTTCACGATTGGAAATAAATTTTACATTAAGCCGGGGTCTTATGCTGATAAAAAGGATTTGATCAATATCAGTTTGGGAGATGGTCGAGCTTTTGGCTCTGGAGAACATGAAACGACCCGGCACTGTCTTGAATTTATAGCAACACTTTCTTTTTTTCCTCATCAAAAAATACTGGATTATGGAACTGGAACAGGGATATTATCCATAGCTGCTGCCAAACTAAGCGCGGGTTTTGTCCTGGCTCTGGATATTGATTTCGATGCGCTGCTGGCTTGCCAAAAGAACATCCAGATCAATTATGTCAATCGGAAAATTTTTCCTGCCTGTGGTGATGTAACTGGAATAAATCCACTTTTTCAATTCCATTATATCTTCGCTAACATTTATGCTGATATCATTATTGAACGGTCGGCGCTATTAAACAATCTTTTACAACAAGATGGGTATATGTTATTATCGGGCATTGATTGGGATTATGTTGATGATGTAAAAAGGTGTTTTTTACAGTTGAATTACCAAATTGTTAATCAGAAAACAGGAAAGGATTATAACTCAATATTATACCGGAAGGTTTTTGGCTAATAAATATACCGGGCGAAAAAAAATGAATAAAATGATTGACAAATAATTTTTTTTTTCTTACATTTCATGTTCAAAAAAGTTGGCTATTTTTAATAACTACAAGCACTAAGGTTCGATAAATAATACAATCGGTTAACAAATAGCAAAGTATCGCTTCAAACCGACAGATAATGAAGGTAAACCAGAAAACGTAGGGCGTAGCGTGTAGGGCGTAAAGCGAAACATGTTATGCGCCTAACGCCCTACAATTGGCATTCTTTTTATAAGACCAATTACTTGCATTATTCAATAGTAAAATAAAAACAATAAGGGGTTGTGAGCTGATGAGCCATGCTTTGGGCAATGAGGTTGCTGAGTTTAATATGGAACTAGAAAAATCTGCTGCAGATATTCAAATTCTCATTGATGAAGTTAAGGAAGATGTCCAAAAAACTCTCGATGAATTTCGCGAAATTCAATCTGTTCAAAATGAACGATTGAACACATTAGAAGATGGCATTGATAATGAGCTGAACAATTTAAAAGATATATTTAGCGATTTAAATCAAAAATTTGAAGCATTTAAACAGGGTGCATCAGGCGTTGTAGAGCAATCCCTGGCTTCTGACGACCTTGATTCCGATAGGCTAAATCAAATTTTAGAAGAGCATGGACATCGCCTGGACGAGTTGGGACAATTACAGGTGCAGGTTGACCAGGTTTCCAAAATGTCACCCGAAAATCTCAGGGAAGAGTTGATTGGCGGCATTCGTATGTTGGGTGAGCGGCTATCCAAAGCAATTGCAGAAATAAATGAACGCATCGATAATTTTACTGATGAAATTCATACCCGGGTTAGTAATTTCAATGGAAATTTGTATGCGGATGAGGAAGTCTTACCAGATCAAGAAAATGATGATTTCGCTTCGCTAAAAGAATCAAAATTGCTCGATGAGAATGAATTTGAAATTGTACCCCGTGAAGCAATAAAGCGGCTGACCGGGCTTTTTAAAAAACAGTCATCTGCGGTTAAAAACTTTATCGGGAAACACGAACAAAAAATACAGGATTTTGAACGACTGCTGAAAACTTACGATGATGAAAATACCCATTTGTTAGAATTACTGGATAGACGAGTGAAAAGAAATTTTCTGATTTCCATGGCTGCAATCGTCGTTGTTATTCTTTGTTCGGTTGCCATGCGGATATTTTGATCACTCTAAACATCATTCCCTGAAATCAGATAAGGAACAATGATTAACGATTTACAATTTTAGAAGTATTGTTGTGCTTAGATTTAATCAAAATTTCAATACGAAAATATCTATCCCTCAATCTTATCCCCCAATTCAGCCAACAATTCCAAAATCATAAATAGCTTTTTGGGATCGATTATCTTGCCGTGCTGTTCATAGGTGAGGCTGGTGCCATCCAGAATCATGAGAATCTCGCCCAACTCAATAATTTTTGCCCTAATGTCTGGAGTAATGATCGTTCTGACCTTCTTCTGGTCACTGCCTTCAATAATATATTTTTTATCAAAAGATCGGTCATTGAAAATAATATCCTGGGTACCAAACAGCTTGGTCAATTTCTGAATTATTCCCTCCCGGTAGATCTTCAATTTTAAGCCAGTTTGATTTGCTAAATTGATTTCCAGGTGGGTCAGAAATAGATTGACCTTTGGCGCTGCTTGTATAAAAATAATTTTTAGAACATAAGGAAATTTTCCATAGGTGCCAACGACTTCGGATGTTCCTTCGTCACTGATTCGGTATTTTCCCCCTACTTCTTGAGAAAAATATTTCCAGGGATTTTCAGTATCTTGATACATTGAATCTCCATCCTGCTTTGAACGTGGTTTTTTATTGTTTTATTTTTGAACATGAAGTTACAATAATTGTTCCAATTAAAATTTAATGTTCATCCAACGCTTTACCTTAACACAAGGGCTTTTCGCGTGAGTGCATGATCGCCAGAGATCATTTGAATGAAATACACACCACCTGATACCGGGTGCTCGTAAGAATCATTTCCATCCCAGTTGATTTGATAGTCCCCCGATTTCTGATATTTATCAATTAAAACTCGGGTTAATTGTCCTTTGATATTGAAAACTATGATTTTTATATGATTGGCTTCAGGCAATGTATAAGTAATTGAAGTGCTGGTATTGAATGGATTGGGATAATTTTGGGATAGCCAGAAATGATCAGGAGCGATCACTTTATTTAATATTACTGTTTCAGATTGAATATAAGGATATTTAATAACGACATTATCGATATACCAGCCAGCATAAGGGTAGTCATTATCTCCATCACTTCCAAAATTGAGTCGAACTTGAGCTGTCATGCCCCTGAAATCATTCAGATCAAAAATTGCTTCTTTCCATCCATGTTGACCTGAAAAAATTGAAGTCCCCACTGGAAAAGGGCTTGACCTGGCAAATCCTGAGATTCGGTGGGAATAATTCTGCCTAGGGAAAATTTGTGACCAACTCATACCATTGTCGCCGGAGAGTTCCACCAATCCGCCATCATAAGCAGAATCCGAAAAGACAGTTTCCGCTTCTGCTTCCATCCAATGCCAGAAGCTAA
>CBFDBN010000268.1:0-5753 GCA_965603055.1 uncultured bacterium
GCAAAGCTCAAACCGTAGAGAATTTTTTTATCGATCTGAAGATTGCCTTTTCGATCGACAGTCCAGAAAAATCCGCCATGTTCTTTGTCCCACATTTTTTCAAAGAGGAAATCCACGCCATGTTTGGCATATTCAGCACATTTTCCATTACCATATCCAGCCCGATGCGCCGAGGACATGGAGTAAACCGTTCGAGTCTGGGCAATCAGCGATTTCTGATCTTCGCCAGAGTCATTGCCATTGGCATCAAAATGGGTAATAAAGCCGCCATTAACATCATCCTTGCAGCGGTTTAGCCAGAAGGGGAGAAGCTCATTAGAGAGATGATTTTTGCACTCTTCTTTGAATGAGAGTAATTTTTCTTTTTTCATGATGACATTTGTTCGAATGAAATTTCCAACAATAAACACCTAAAAAGTTAGTTAGTTAATTAATTCTTCTACATCAAATGTTATTGAAGGGACAGAGATTCGTGGAGCCTTTGCAATACGGTCAGAATTTTCCAATAATTTTGCTAACCATCGCCCTACATCGGCTCTTACAATTTTTTCACCACATTGAGGACAGACTCCTGCGGGTACATCTTGTACCACAATAAGTTCTCCTCGAATCCAAAAATCTTGTTTAATCCGTTTTTCTTCCATAGGGGTATCGCAAATTTCGCATTCCCCATAATTATAGCTTTTTATTTGTGATGGCATCATGTCTACTCCAATGCATAAGTTGTAATAAAAAGTAACTTTCCGGTACTTTTAATACGACAAATGATAGCAATTTCTTTCCCACTTGTTGCATTTCCAACTATCTCATAACGTATTCCTCTTGGATCACGTGTAAATTTCCGTCGTATATGACCATTGTTAATAGCTTGCTTAATATCAGCAAATGTTAGATAATCTTCAGCCATTTCTTCAAAAAAGTGGGGAATAGCGAATTCATATTCCCCATTTTTTAACTTCTCTTTAATTTTATCAATGGTAGCCAATAATCAAATCCAATTATTGTTCAGCGTGATTGCTTAAAGTAATTTCAGGTATTTACCATTATTAAACGTGCAAAAAAATGCGGCATTTAAATCGGCACGCATTTATACCCATAATTAATAATTCCACCCTTGCCATCTTCCGAAATCTTTCGAAATTCAAGGCGGACAGGCATACCAATTTTCAAATCTTCGAATTCACAATCAACAATTTGAGAAAGAACGTTAATACCATCCTTTAATTCAACAACGCCAACGGTATAAGGTGCCTGATCCACAAACTGGCTGGGCGCCACATGAATAACTGTATATGTTTTGACCACGCCTTCTCGATCCAAATTAATTGTTTCAAACTCACGTGATTTGCATTTATCACAGATCAACCGAGGGGGGAAAAATAATTTTCCACACCCGTTGCACTTTGCCGCTTCATAGCGATAGCGCTGCGGCATCGCTCGTCGATATGCAGGAACTGCCATTTATATTACCTCCAATTGTTTTCGATTTAATTTTGATTTCAAATTAGGTTGCTTCCAAAATATGAACCACCGAACTTCCCCCACTACCTCCCATATTCTGCGTCATTCCAATACGGGCGTTTTTAACCTGCCGCTTACCTGCTTCGCCGCGAAGTTGTTTCGTCACTTCAACAACCTGTGCAGCACCAGTAGCACCGACAGGGTGTCCTTTGGACTTCAATCCACCGCTGGCATTGACAGGAATTTTTCCATCACGAGCAGTCAATCCAGCTTCTGCGGCGTGTCCACCTTTGCCTGGTTCAAAAAATCCCAGGGCTTCAGTCACGATGATTTCAGCGATGGTGAAACAATCGTGAACTTCAACCAGATCGATGTCCTCAGATTTTTTGCCCGCCATCTTGTAGGCTTGTTCACCTGCTAATTTGACAGCTTTTAACGCGGCCAAATCTTCTCTTGAGTGCAAAGCAATGGAATCGGTTGCATGTCCAAACCCAATTACTTTGACAAGCGGTTTCTTACTGATCTTCTTTGCTGTTTCCAAAGAACAAACAATCACTGCTGCAGCGCCATCTGTAATTGGTGAACAATCAAGTATCCGTAATGGATCAGCAATCATTACTGAATTTATCACCTGTTCAATAGTTACTTTTTGAGGAAATTGTGCCAATGGATTTAGAGAGCCATTGGCGTGATTCTTTACTGCAACGGCTGCCAATTGCTCCCTGGTTGTGCCGTATTTGTGCGAATGTGCACGAGCCATCAAGGCATACAATCCAGGAAAAGTTATCCCTTGATAGACTTCGTATTCCTGATCCGCTGCCGTGGCTAAAGCATACGTCGCCTGATCACCAGTCACATCAGTCATTTTTTCGATACCGCCCGCTAAAATAATATCTGCATTTCCTGCCATTACTTCCAGAATTGCAGATTTTACTGCCAGTCCACCCGAGGCGCAGGCAGATTCCACACGGGTGGAAGGAATTGGTCCCATTCCCAAATAATCAGAAAGCAAGGATGCCAGATGTTCCTGTCCATTAAAAACTCCCCCCGACATGCAACCGACGTACATTGCATCAAGATGATCGACGGCCGCATCGTCAATCGCTTCGAGTGCAGCCTCGACAAAAATATCATTGATCGATTTATCCCACAGTTCACCCCATTTATTCATCCCAACTCCGATAATAGCGACTTCTCGCATATATATTTTCTCCCTATTTTTTATCCTTAATTTATCATTTCGTTTATTTTGAAGATATTCCCAAAATTAAAAATTCGATTTCAGTTAAGACGGCTTTTATTTGAGGTGGAAGAGATTCCACTATTTTTTCTCCAAGATGTTTGTGGTCGGGGAACGTTGATATTTCTTTATGATGCGGTGCATTATCATAGCGAAAGATCATTTTATTACCCTGTCTCATATAATGATAACGATATTTCTCCCGAACCACAGAATCTTCTACCAGCCTAAAAAATTCAAATAACGCTAAAATTGAACCATCCTGAAAGATCACTTTGGCTTCAATGTAACCCGTTGAATGACTGGCGATAGTGACTTTCAAATCATGATGAATCACCAAAGGACAGGCGATGATTTCGTTCTCTATTTTGAACGCATAATTGCTAAGAGACAATTGCTTCCTCCAAAGCTTCTTTTGTGGTCTGCCAATCTTTTAAAGCTTGAGCCAAGGCATACCACTTAAAAAATACTTCATCATCGCCAATCAATCCATTATCAAATTTGTTGAGAAATTCAGAAGTTGACCAGCGAAACTTTCTCTCATAACTTTTTATTTGATCTTTCAAATGGTTGATGGCTAATTGAGAAATTTTTTTCTCACGTTCTAATGAATGAATTATTTCTTTTTTCATTGCTTGTTCCAAATTTTAAGTTTAAAAATAGATCATTCTTTTTTCAAAATTTTTCCCCTGAACTTGGCATACGTCCCATAGTCCAGGTATTTTTTATTATTTCTCAACAAATTCCAGGTCTTGGGAGCCTTATCCTGAACCGATTTGATTCGATCCGTAACTCGCCAGATAAAAGCATCACTGCCAGCACCTGAGCCATAGGAGACCATTAAAATCAAATCACCAGGTTTGGCTTCGTCGAGGATGGCGGTCAATCCCAATGGAGAGGCTCCCGAATAGGTGTTACCCAACTCGGGACAGAGCAATCCTGTTTCAATTTGCTCTTTTTCAAAACCAAGCATTTTTCCAACTCGCAAGGGAAATTTTCCATTGGGCTGATGAAAAACGACGTATTTAAAATCGGACGGTTTTTTACCTGCTTTATTCATGATTCCCTCGGCAGCGCCAATGACGTGTTTAAAATAAGCGGGCTCGCCCGTAAATCGACCACCATGACTGGGATAAAACTGATGCTCACGCCTCCAAAAATCTGGTGTATCGGTCATGTAAGAATAGGTCAATTCGCATTCGGCTATCAGATCTTTTTTGCCCATGATGAATGCCGCTGCCCCAGCCGCTGCCGAATATTCCAGCGCATCACCTGGAGCGCCCTGCGACGTGTCAGCGCCAATGCCCAAACCATATTCGATGAGTCCAGCATCGACCAGCCCGAGACATAAAAACATACCCTCAGAGCCAGCTTTACAGGCAAACTCCAGATCAGCGTTGTGACATTCGGGAATAGCATTGATCGCCTCTGCCACGACGGTACCACTGGGTTTAACAGCATAAGGATGCGATTCTGATCCAATATAAACCGCTCCAATTTGAGGAGAATCAATTCCAGCCCGCTGTAACGCATTTCGGGTGGCTTCGACCGACATCGTAATCGTGTCCTGATCTGGTCCTGGAACTGATTTTTCCTGCAACAACAGACCTTTTTTGTAACTCGGCGCATCTGCTCCCCAGGTCTTGGCAATTTCTTCAACCTTAATCCGAAAGCGAGGGATGTACGCCCCATAACCAACAATTCCTGCCATAAATTTGTCCTCTTGTTTAGATTTAAATTTTATTATGATTATTAAGACTATTAAACGAAAAAACAGTGAACAGTTTCCGTTATTGGTGTAATTTATTTTTATGCGCTCATATTTTGATAAATTCAGTTGCGCAAATCAAACCCATAATTATAAAAGAACTTTACTATTTTGGTAAATGCCTGTGATAGGTTTTCCGATTTAATCGAATGATGCAATGGCATATTCATCACATACGGATGCGGTGGTACAAAGGTCATCTCTATCGATACAGGATGTTTGCCAGCATCTTTTATGATGATGTCCAGCGAATATTCAATCCACTCCTTTGATTGAAAATGCCTGCCATAAATCGATTCCTTTGCTTGATAGATTATCTTTGGTTTGCTCATATCAAACTGCTGCTCGCTTTCAGAAACATGCATTTAAATATTTTATTGACCCCAGAAGATAGCATCTTATTTGAGCAAGGTTATCTTCTTTCTTACTGCAAATTCATTTGTTCGCATTTCAACAATAAAAATTCCTCCAGCAACAATTTTATTTTGTTCATCCAATCCATCCCACGAAACTTCATAAGCTCCAGGTGATTGATGTGAATTTACCATCGTTCTGACCACTTTGCCCAGCAAATTAAAAATCCTGATCTGGACATCTGAAGCTCGTGAAATTTCGTAACGTATTTTCGTCGTGGAATTGAACGGATTGGGATAGTTGGGATAGAGCTTGTTTGAGTAAATGACATTAGGCTTCTCTTCTACACCAACTGATTCGAAGATAGCAAATGGATGATCGCTGAAATCAAAAACCGAATCATTGGCAACAGCGGTAATTTTTATCTTGAAATTTTCGCCTGAACTGTCTTCTTTAGAAATCGATTTTTGATAGTATCCTTCGTTCATGGCGCTAAAATTTATGGTTTTGAAGAACAGATTGTCCTTATAAAGCTCCAACTTTACATTTGGGCCTACCTGACCCCAGGACTGCCATCTGATTTTATAAGTTTGTCCCCAGTACCAGTTAATTCCAACCGAATCAGGATAAGTGACTTTCAGATTGGGGATTTGTTTGATGGTGAAAAAATGATCGCTGAAATCATAAATAGTGGGATCAGAAGTTGAGCTGATCTTTATTCTAAAATCCGAGCCAGTTTGCAGCCCTGGTGGTACAACCCATTTGTGAGAGCCGTCATTGTCGGTGCTCTCTGATATGATTCGATGAAGATTATTATTGCCTTTGTACAGCTCTAATTTTACTGAGGGACCCACATTTCCTTTGACTTGCCAGTTTATGGTGTATTCTTTTCCTGTTCTTAAATCCATCCCTGCATCGTTAGGGTAGGAA
>CBFDBN010000269.1:0-5747 GCA_965603055.1 uncultured bacterium
TTTCTAATACTTTTTGTTCAAAATTAGGAATAAAGCCATAATTCACCGGGATAAATTCCCTTTTATCCAATCCCAGGATACCCCCTTCGAACCATAACCAGGGAAAATTTTCATTAGTTTTAAAACCTTCTTTTTTCCAGCGTAACAAGGTTTGTAACCACACCCCTACTTCGTGGTTGGGTACTCGATCAGCCGGTTGATATTCCATGCACGAGATAAATCGCTGCAAATTAGTCATGCTTAATTTCTTTCTCTAATTTATGTTGGATACTGGATTGTGTTTTATCTGTTTTTATTGATAATTAAAATTTAACTATAATATAATTAAAGCTTGATACAATTTCAACAAAAAATTTAATTATATTTTTTAATTGACATTTTGCATAAAATGTTATAGATTTAATTTCAAAACCATACCCTGATAAATCACATTGTTGAAAAAGAATCCTTGCGAAGGTTTTAGGCGAATCAAGTTGCTATAAATTATTAAAAATTAGTAACTAACTACCGCATATCGTACTTAAAAAATCTTCGCAAGGGTAAATTGGAATAAATCAACAAAGTCATAAATAACTATAGCATTTTGGTGGAATCTAATGAATAGTAAAGAGATTGTTTCCCGAACCATTCGCTTCCAGGGCACTGAACAATTGCCCATCGATTTTCCTGATAAATACGGCTCAGATTTTTATTGGATCAGTATGTCCCCATCTCCCGAAGATCGTCCGAGAAAGGGAATCGATGAATGGGGCGCTGTTTGGGACAATATCGGCAAGATGAACCTGGGAGAAGTGAAAGATTACCCGCTCAAAAGATGGGAAGATTTTGATAAGCTGAATATTCCAGATGTTAACGATCCAAAACGCTGGAAGCATCTTGAAAATATTCGAGAAAAGGCTGGCGATAAATTTATTATCGCTAATGGAATTACTTTATATGAACGAGTCCATTTTGTCCGAGGACTGGAGAATACCTGGATGGATATCTACGATCGTCCAGATGAGCTTGGGAATTTGATCGATATCCTTGTAGAAATGGGTATCTCTGCGATTGAAAAATTTGCTGCTTTAGGAGTGGACGGCTACATTTTCCCTGATGACTGGGGACTGCAGAACAGGCTAATGATCGCTCCAGAGAAATGGCGGGAAATCTGGAAGCCACGTTATGCTCGTATTTTCAAAGCGGTTCACGATGCAGGGATGTTAGCTTTTTTGCATAGCTGTGGTTATATTGTCGATATTCTGGATGACCTCATTGAAATCGGTCTCGATGTCATTCAAATGGATCAGCAAGAAAATATGGGACTGGAATTGTTGGGCAAACGATTTGGTGGACGCATCACTTTTTATTGCCCCGTTGATATTCAAAATACAATGGTCTATGGCTCGCTCGATGATATTCGTTCTTATTGTCGAAAGATGGTGAAATTGCTGGGTAGACCCAATGGTGGTTTCATCCCCAAATGGTATTCGGATCCGGTCGGCGCAGGACATCGCCAGGAAGCGATTGATGCCATGTGTGAAGAGTTTCTTCGGATCGGTAAAATGTAAGACAAGATGCCATGTTGTCCTACATTTTTTGCTTGCAATTGTTGTCAATATTTATTAACTTTTATTAAGATCGAAAGCTCCAAAACAATAAATAAAACAGGGTGTTTACCATGGATACTCTAACAGCCGAAAGACTTGAGAAATTAACTCAGCCTCTGCACATGACCGAAGAAGAATTTCTCGAATTTTGTGATGAAGATACCAAAGCCGAATATATTAATGGGGAGGTTATTGTGCATTCACCTGGTACATTTAAACATGAAAATATTTCTGGTTTCCTGCTTACTCTTATCCGATTGTTTGTCGAACAGCATCAAATGGGTTTTGTACTTAATTCAAATTTTCAAATTAGAATTAGACCTGGTTTGCGACGAGTTCCTGATTTGATCTTTATTTCCAAAGAAAATGAACAGAACATTGCTCGCACAGAATTTGAAGGTTCGCCTGATTTGGCGGTAGAAATCGTTTCTTCTGACAGTGTTGAACGAGATTGGCGAGAGAAGTATTTTGAATATGAAAAATTTGGAGTCAAGGAATACTGGGTGATTGATCCGAATACTGAACAGATGAAAATGTATTGTTTGAATGAAAAGGGAGATTTTGAAAGTCAACAGGCTGAAAATGACATGTTTAAGTCAAAAGTTTTGAGAGGCTTCTGGATTAAATCCGAATGGCTTTGGCAAGAGCCTTTACCAAATGTGATAAGCATTGCCAAAGAATTAAAGATTAAAATTTAGCAGCTTGATGAACACCATCTCGTAGATTAGAACACATCCCAATTTTGGAATCAAACCAAATTGAAATCCATTCAAAAATCACTTGACTTTTTTGAAAAAAATTGTCATATTACAGCCTCAATTTTAAATTCGTTTAACATTATAAACATAGGGATTTTTCAAAAGTCATCTCGAATCGTTTGTAAATTGATTAAACATGAAATCTGCAAAATACTCGCCTTTAAAAATAGAATTAATCTCTGAAATTTTAATAATCAATTCTTAAATAGGAATGGAATCATGAATAAATCAAAAATGATTCAGAAAATTAGCCGATGGGGAAGCGCCTCCTTAATGGGAATTTTCACCCTATTCATAGCCCTTGCTTTTTCTTGTGGAAAAAAATCTGACCAAACCAGGCAGGCTGAGCCTATCGTCACCGAAGTCAATATTCCTGTTCAGGGAATGACCTGTGGCAGTTGTGAACATCATATTGAAACTGAGGTGAAAAGAAAAGATGGGATTGTGGAAATAAAAGCGGATCATGAAAAGGCGGTTGCCTGTGTGAAATATGACAGTACGAAAATTTCGCTCGATGAATTGGTAGCAGCCATTAATGAGACAGGGTATACGGCTTCAAAGCCCAATTAATACCTAAACCATAAATTTCTTGCACAAAGGGCAAACATTTATAGAACGCGGATAACGCTGATGATGCGGATTTACACGGATATATCCAAAAAAATCAGCGAAGATCAGCGTCATCAGCGTTCTATCTCCTTTTTGGTTCTGGCTTGCCAGGTTAGGAGTTTGAAAATAGAAGCTTGAAATTTGCAGACAATAGAATTTGATCTAATTTAACCAAAGAACGAGGATTAAAATGAGATGGTTTAAAATCTGTTCTTTGATTTTACTGATCATTTTTCAATTTAATATTAATGCAAAAGCTGATGATCAGCAAATCGAAGTCGGTATCATCGAAAAGTTGGGGGATTACATCCCGACCGATGTGTTTTTCTATAACGAACAGGGTGACTCTGTTGCGCTGAAGGATTTCATCGATAAACCTACGATTCTTTCTTTTGTCTATTTTCGCTGTCCCACCATCTGTCCCAGGATGTTGGCAGAGTTAACCATTTTATTGGAAAAGATTGACCTCGAACCTACAAAGGAATTCAATCTCATCACCATCAGTTTCGATCCGACCGATACACCAGCGAATGCAGCAGATAAAAAAATGAATTTCACGAAATCGATCCAGCGAACACTCCCAGAAAATTCCTGGCATTTTCTCACAGGCGATATCAATAATATTGCTAAAATAACGGAATCCGTTGGATATCGATTTAAAAAAGATAGACAGGATTTTATTCACCCCTCGGCTTTGATCATTCTCGCTCCCGATGGAAAAATAATCCGATACATTATGGGACTGAGCTATCTCCCATTTGACGTGAAAATGGCGCTCATCGAGGCAGCCGAAGGCAGGGTCGGTCCCACAATTAACAAAGTTTTATTATATTGTTTTAGCTACGATCCCCAGGGGAGAACTTACGCAATGAATATCACCAAGATAACAGGCACGATTATTTTATTTTTAATTGGCGCATTTGTCGTTTTCCTGATCATAAAGACACAAGCACGAAAAAGAGCGATGAGGCAATAATATGGCACACGAAGCAGTAGCTGATATTGGAAATGAAGTTAGTTTTCTTGAACACAAGGGACGGTTCACAGGCATTTTATCATGGATTTTCAGTGTCGATCATAAACGGATTGGCATCCTCTATTTATTCTCCATGCTTACATTTTTCCTGGTGGGCGTGACCTTTGCATTTTTAATGCGATTGGAATTGATCGCGCCAGGCAAAACAATTGTCGATCCACAATTTTACAACTCGCTGTTTACCCTGCACGGCGTGATCATGATTTTCCTTTTTATCATTCCAGGAATTCCTGCTGCATTCGGCAACTTTTTTCTGCCCATTCATATTGGGGCAAAGGATGTCGCTTTCCCCCGATTGAATTTGCTGTCGTGGTGGCTGTACATCACGGGTGCGGGACTGGCAGTTTATTCGTTACTGAGCGGTGCTGCACCTGCAGATACGGGATGGACGTTCTACGCACCATATAGCATCCGAACGGGCACCAATGTTACACTCACCGTTTTTGCAGCTTTTATCCTGGGATTTTCCTCGATTTTGACAGGATTGAATTTCATCACTACCATTCACCGAATGCGGGCTCCTGGCATGGGCTGGTTCAAAATGCCGTTATTTGAATGGTCGCTTTATGCTACTGGCTGGATTCAAATAATCGCCACGCCAGTCATTGGGATCACGTTGCTGTTGCTCATGTTTGAGAGAGCTTTCGGTATCGGTGTTTTCGATCCGACCAAAGGTGGTGATCCCATTTTGTTTCAGCATCTATTCTGGATTTATTCCCATCCTGCTGTTTATATCATGATTTTGCCAGGCATGGGCGTAATTTCGGAGATCATTCCAGTTTTCGCCCGAAGGACAATTTTTGGGTATAAATTTATTGCATTTTCCAGTCTGGCAATCGCATTTTTTGGATCGCTTGTTTGGGGACATCACATGTTCGTGAGCGGGCAGAGTTATACGGCTGATGTTGTGTTTTCGCTGCTGACATTTCTGGTGGCGATACCCAGCGCTATTAAAATTTTTAACTGGGTTTCAACATTATACAAAGGCTCGATCGAGCTGGGAACGCCGATGTTGTATTCCCTATCTTTTATTTTTCTGTTTGCCATCGGCGGTTTTACTGGATTGATGCAGGGTGCTCTGGCATTAAACGTTCATATTCACGACACTTCGTTTGTCGTGGCTCATTTTCATTATGTGATGTTCGGAGGAACGGGTTTTGCTTTTTTCGGCGCATTGCACTTCTGGTTTCCCAAAATGTTTGGCAAAATGTACAATCGAAAAATTGCCAAAACTGCCTGGGCGATTTTGTTCGTTGGCTTTAACACGCTCTATTTTCCGTTATTTGTCATTGGCTGGATGGGCATGCCGAGACGATATTACGACTACCTGCCCCAATTTCATACAGGACATTTAGTATCGACCATTGGCTCATGGATCGTGATTACAGGTTTGTTGCTAATGTTGTACAACCTTGGCAGGGCTTTGTTTAAGGGCGAAAAAGCAGGCAAAAATCCCTGGGGCGGCGCGACACTGGAATGGCAGGTCTCATCACCGCCGCCATTAGAAAATTTTGAAAAAATTCCAACTGTCGATAAAGAGCCGTACGATTTTCGTGGGGTAATCGAAAAATGATTGAGGTGATCCGATTACGAGATTACCCAGATACCTGATCACCCAATTACCTAATCACCTAATTACCCAATCACCCAAAGGAGTAGCCGTATAATGATTGGCACAACTGAATTTGCCGTCGAAAAACATAGCGACTACACAGGCGCTAAAATTGGCATGTGGCTTTTTTTATTCACAGAATT
>CBFDBN010000270.1:0-5711 GCA_965603055.1 uncultured bacterium
CCATAAATATCGTACCCATAATTTTGAACAGAGCCGTATTGGTTATAAATCTGGTAATCTGTGATTTGGTTAGGCGTATTCTTTAGCGTTATCGAAGTTGACAATCCGCCCAACATTCCGATCGTCTGGATCGAATAGCGCCGCACGGTATAATAGGTGAACTCCCCCCCAAAAGTCATGGCGATATTTTTCCCAAACTGTTTCACGGCATTTAGCTTTGCGCCAATATAACTTTCGTCGAATTTATTGAAACTGCCAACATTCCCACCAGGTGCCCCAAAGGACAGACCTATCGGAAGATACCACCTTTTAATTATGCCGGTATCAGCCATCGCTGAATTGTAAACTGGATCACCCGGTTTCAGAATGTCATCCCAATAGGCAGGATCGCCATCCTGTGAGCCATTGTAAAATGTGCTCAGGTTTAATTCGTAATGAAAAGTTGATGATACTTGATGTTGAAAATCAATGTATCCACTATAATCTTTAAAGCGATATTGCCTGCCGTGAACAGACGTTACGTAAAGGTCCAAGGGATCTCCAGTTGTAATTTCATTTGAGTGCCCCCAGAAGTATGATCCACCCAATTTTAAATTCAATGGTTTATGAGCCCAAACAAAATTTCCACTAATCGTATTAGTGATTTGTCCGCCACCAGGTAGCCTGCCGGGAGGAATATTAAGCAGGAGATTGAACGAGTCGCTCACATTCTTTGCCCATGGTTTTCCCCTGTCTATATACCAGGTTCTGTTGACTTGAAGGGAATCCTGTTGCCATCCCTCGAACTGTGTTGCCGGACTTGCCTGGTAAAACCGTCTTCCTGCCACATAAAATTGCAGATTTTTAAACCAGGGAAAAGGTCCGCTGGCGGTTAACACGTAATCATTATATCCATAAGAATAAAGGTTATTTATGCCTAAAATTTCATAATTTTGATTCTTCAGCGCCCAGAAATCATCGCTGATTACCTCCCCGGTCAGGTGGAATTTTGACGCTCCTGTCTTTGTTAAGGCAGCAAATTCGCCGGACATTCCAGATCCAATTGTAGCATCATGCCCGGAGAAAAATGAAAGCGTTTCAATGGCATTCGGAATTACACGCATTCCCATACGACCACTCATCGGTAAGCGAGCTGACACATTATCCACCTGCCAGCCATTCTCATCAGAACGCCCACCAAAGATGTGGAGCTCTTCCCCGTGATTAATAACTCCCGGAAATAGGGTTACTATCTCGCTTAATTCGCGAACAGGAAGTTTTTCTATGTCTGTCCAGGTCAACGACCAAACTTGATAACCATTGCTTTGCTTTACCCAGGGTTTTTCAGGTACGATACCTTCATGCTCGGGGAACTGTGCTGTAATTCGAAACATCACAATGTCAAGATTCGTTGTCTGATCTGGATAAATCATCACGTTTTTAACTTTCTGTTTTTTGTAACCTTCAAGGTCAACCACTAAAGTCCGCTTGCCTATCGGTACATTGAGCAAAATATATACTCCTTGCTCGTCGGTTCGACATACTAATTCTGTTGCTCTTACCTCCACAAGCACTCCCTGGAGCGGCTGACCTGTCTCATTATCCCGTACAATACCCTGTATCTTTTGTGTCGATCCCCAAACGATTGCTGGCAGCCATAGAAACAAAAACATGGCTATGACTACCTTGCCTGGTATCTTTATAGCTTCCATGATTATGTCTCCCTATGATTTTCTTCTTCTATAATTATGCAGGATAAGAATTCCATTTATCTCTGTCATTGTAAATAATTTAATTGCTCCCTTCTACTCTAATTTTACCTCCTTCCACCTTTAATGGGATATTCACATAATTCGGACTAAAATCTTCAACATTTTCCCCAAGGCTTTCCATTAATCCGGCTGGTAAATTTTTTTGTTGAATCAATATATAAGGAATAATCTGATAATCACCTGGGGGGAAAAAACCCGGTGTTTGTTCAAGATTCAAACGCCATTGGAGGGTAGTTGTAGCTACTGTATAGGTACGTTGTACATCACCTCCGTTGTTAATTAGCTTCACAATATTTTCTACTGAATCGATTTTTTTAAAAAAAATTGCACTTAATAAATCTGGTCTTCCTTTGGGGATATCCCGATTCATTTTAGGGATAACTACCTCTATCGAATCATGTACCGCTTGTAAGGCAACCATAACATAGATACTATCGGAGCTATTCTCTGAGACGGTTTCAGGACTAACCATTACCTTGATATTCAATAACTTAGAAAGATGTTTGGTTTCCCGCAATTCACCCTTATCATTTAAATCACCATCAGAACGCACAACAGCTCCGTTCTGGATGACCACTTCTGCCGAATCTAAAGCATAATTAGCCACATAAAAATACAGGTTGAATATACCATTTAATCCACCTCCAGTTTGTTTTTCCTGTGATGGTAATAAAATTTGAAAGTATCCATTTTTATCAGTACGAGTATGGACATCAAAATCTTCCAACCACACAAATACATCGTCGGGACTCGATTGATCACTTAACGCTACTTTGCCGCGAATAATTCTGTCACCTGAGATGTTATTATCATTATAAAATGGATTTTCCGTACAATCAAATATAAATATTGCAACAAGGGCAAAATATAATATCGGGTAAATTAAAGATATCTTTTTCATGGTTTATTCCTTTATCGAATGATTTGTTTAATATTGAATTCCTATGGTAAAATAAACTCGGCGATCTCGCAGGGCAATTCCTGCCATATCTACATCATTATTTAATAAATTGCGAACACTCACATTGCTTTTCAATTTAAATTTACCGAATTCAAAGGCTTTGCTCAGGTGGAGATCAATATCTGTGTGACTGGGCAACTCAATTTCAACAAATCCTTCTGAAGACTGTCTGACCCAGCCAATCTGCTCACCTTCTTTAAATAGGTGAAATAGAAACGCATAGCCAGCGTGATCTATCTTGAAATCCGCTGTGGCTTTCCTATCATATTTAAATGGGAAGGCTGCTTTTTCTGAAATAGAATAACGCGAAAGCCCTAATTCTATGGTTACTTTTTTGCGGAATAAAAAAGCACTCGATTTCATTTCCAAACCAGAGATGTGGGCAGTCTGAACATTATCGTAAAATGCCACCGGTATACCGGGCGTATAAAAAGAACGAAATTTATTTTCGTAGTAATTTTTAAATAAATTTCCAGCGAGCTGCCATCCATATATAATTGGAATATCTCTATTATTTTTTACTATTTCAAAGCCAATTTCCATGCTGCTATTTTTTTCCGGATTGAGATTTGGACGTGCAGCCATTTGCTCAGAAAATAGAGGCTGACTGATTTGTTGAAATAAAGTTGGGAATTTGACATTCTTCCCAACGTTCATATAAGCGCTAAATGCAATGTTTTCGTTGCTCCCATCAACATTCGAGGAAAACTTAAGCAGTGTTTCATCCCAGCTTTGCGTATCAGTATGGCTAAAACCAGAACTTGATGTCCCTCTCATTTTCTCATCTCTCACGCGATCGTGGCGCATACTTAAATCAAAATTAAGGTAAGGAATGAACGCTGAGCCGCTTAATGCATGAACCTTTGCAATAGCAACAAAACCATGATGCTGTCGCTTCAACTGTGTATCTAAATTATTGCTCAGGTCCTGAAATTCTAATTCCGCATCTTCAAGCTGGTAAGTGAACAATAGATCAAATTGTCGAAACTCCCAACATTTTTCTAAGTTCAGATAATAAGAGTCATTCAATATTTTCCGATTGCCATATTGAGCGTTATCTATGATTAAATTTTGATCTTCATCCAACTGGTGATAAGAACTTGAAATATTTAAATTTTTTAACTTATAAATATCTCCTTCATATCGCAACGATATGATCTGGTTGAGGTTGGATAAGCTCTCAAGATCTTTCTGATTATCGTAATCAAGGGAAGAACGGATATACATGGCACTCAGCAAGTTCTTTGCACTTTCGTCATTATGTTTTGAAAAATCATAGGCAAGGTTGGCGGTATGATGTGTTGTTCGGTTTACCAATTGTTCATTGCTCGTCAATTCTCCGATAAACTGCCTTTTTGTTGAACCTTGCTTGAAGCTGTAAGAAGCATGCAGTCGCTTCAGATGCTGATATAAATGAATTCCCCAATTCCCTGAATTGTAGGTTCCAATTCGCTGTTGAAATCGAATATTATAATCCTGTTGTACTTTTGGAACTATATTTATGATTCCAGCCAGGGCGCCAGAACCGTAAAGCGCGGTATTGCTCCCTTTGATAATTTCAAATCGTTCAAGGTCCTCAAGATCGATAAGCGAAAGATCGAAAACATTATCAAAAGCACTGTTAAGCTTAATGCCGTTGTATAACACGACAACTTCATCGGGATTTCCTCCTCGTATTGCCACCGTCTTTTTACCGCTCAAATCTTCGTCAATTTGAACACTATGATCTGTGCGAAGAAAATCCCCGGCATCTGTGAAGCCGCGAATTTCAAAGTTCCTGGATTCTAACACAGAGACTGCTTGCGGCAGATCTTTTTTTATCTCAATCCTTTCTCCCGGCGCTTCTATCTTCAAACCTGGCAATGGAATGACTCGCGGTTGAAGATAGATATTTTGCAATTCCTTCACAGAATCCAGTGAAATCTCCTGGATGTCATAGCCAATGTGCTGAAATACAACAATCATCCCGGGACCAGGATTTATAATTTTAAGAGAAAATCTACCGGTAAAGTCACTTATGGTGCCGAGCTGTGTCTCTTTAATAAAAATATTTACCGATGGAATTTCAAAGTGGGTATTGGTATCGCGTACTTTCCCATTTATAGTGATTTGTTGAGCGAAAACAGAACTAAAAGTTAAAAGTATTATCAATATTATAATGCCTGGTTTTATCAATTTTTTGCCTCCGATTTGTGATGTTGTTAGTCAACTACCACCCTCAAAAAGGGTGGTCGTTGAACATTGATTATAGCTTTTTACAATCATTAAATTAGCGGATTAATATCATTTTTTTAATTGTGAATTTGTCTTTGAATTTAATCTGGTAAAAATACACGCCTGATGAAACATCCTGGCTCGAGTGGTCTTTGCCATTCCATAAAATTGTGTGTTCGCCAGCTTGCTGCACAACTTCTGCCAATAAATTACAAACTTCCCTGCCGCGAATGTCAAATATTTTTACTGTTACTCTGCCAGCATCAGCCAGAGAATAAACAATTGTTGTTTCCGGATTAAAAGGATCTGGATAGTTGTAACAGTTCATGGTATCATCAATAAGCTGGTTACTTTCCTTGCCTGATGATTTATCCCCGCGCGCCAGCCTAGTATAAGTTGTATAAATAAAAGTGTAATCGGATTCTGCGCTTGATGTGTAAGATGTGATTCTGTATTTGGTAAGATACAGCGGACTGCCGGAAGTGGTGTAGTTGTTATCAACCCAGTCATCTTCACTTTTCGGCGTTACCGAGGTAACGAACTGCCAACCACCTTTGTTGAAATCGCGATAGACTTTGTAACCTAAAATAGCTGATCCGGTTAAAGCATCCCAGCTTAATTTTGGGTGGTTGTTGTAGGTGGTTCCAGAGAAATTGCTTGGTGTAACTGGTTTGCTGGCATACGCTGTTCGATGAATGAGCGATTCTTCTCCATCTACTGTTACTGAATGATATTGTGCTCCTCCATCGCTCCAGTGGTTAAAAGTGAAGATCAAATCGTTTGCT
>CBFDBN010000271.1:0-5704 GCA_965603055.1 uncultured bacterium
GCTCAATCACAATCGCGCCGCCCATACCACCACCAACACAAGCTGCTGCAACACCTAAATTCGCATCCCGATTTCTCATAATATGCTGCAAAGTAACAACCAATCGTGCCCCAGTTGCACCGACCGGGTGTCCTAACGCAATGGCGCCGCCATTGACATTAAATTTATCATCCGGGATTTTTAATTCACGTTGACTGGGAATCACCTGGGCTGCAAACGCTTCGTTAATTTCAAAATAATCGATATCATCCATTTTTAAGCCAGCTTTTTTCAACGCCAGGGGCACAGCATAAATTGGACCTTCCCCCATATAAGCCGGACTGAGAGCAGCATAGCCATAGCCTCGAACATAAAACTCCGGCGCGATACCCAGCTCTTTGGCTTTATCTTCAGTCATCACAAAAAGCGCAGCTGCGCCATCGCTAATGGGACAGGAATTACCCGGTGTAACGGTGCCATCTTCTTTAAAGATGGTGGGATAGAGTGACAACATCTGCTTACTCAATCCAATATTTATGCATTCATCCTCGGCAAAGGTTTCAGGCGTAACTTCTCGTCCCGCCATTTTCTTGGGAATTTGCATGCTCACGATTTCATCTTTGAATTTTCCTTCTCGTGTGGCACGGAATGCTTTTTTGTGACTCTGCATCGCAAATTCATCCTGTTCGTCCCGGGTGATGCCATGCTTCTCAGCTACATTCTCCGCAGTAAGTCCCATAATTTGATTAACAACCGGATCGGTCAATCCTTCCCACAACGTATCGATCAATTCACCATGTCTCAACCGATAGCCGAAACGAGCTTGCCTGAGGACGTAGGGTGAATTGGACATGCTTTCGGTGCCGCCAGTAAGAAATAATTCCCCATCCCCGGCTTGAATTGTCTGATAGGCTGAGGTAATTGCCTGAATACTGGAAACACAATTCCGCTGCACTGTGTAGCCAGGCACGTGATCAGGCACTCCGGCCATCAATGCTGCCACACGAGCAATATTTGGCGCATCCGAGGATTGAATAATGCAACCCCCAATAACATCATCGATTAAAGCCGGATCAATGTTTGTTCTTTTTAAAGCCTCCGTAAAAACAATTTTTAACAGCTCCTGCGCAGTGATATCTCGCAAAGCACCCCCGAAGTTACCGATTGGGGTACGAACGCCTCTTGTAAGGATGACTTTTTTCATGGGTATCTCCATTTAAAATTAGTTTTTCATTGTTTTTAATTTGAGAAAAGGATATTTGGTTTAAATCTCAATCGAAACAGACGCCAATCGAGATCATCAGTAGGGGATAACCATCGTAGACAATTTCAGACAGCAACGATCTCGAATAAATAGCAGGATTGAGTTTAGCTAACACATTGAGATTATTACCATTACGTCAGATATAATGTAGTACTGATAGAACATTGCATCTTAGCTGCAATATTTTCCCAGGGTAACTATTTTTGATTGCCGATAACACCGTTAAGAAAAGTATCACCAACCATTTGTCCCGATAAAGAAAGACTATATCTTTTATTTTTTGATAACACCCAGAACCCGGAAAGTTCATCCAGGGCACCAAACAATATTCGCTTGGCGATTCCGGGAATAATTTCAGCACGGACTTCCCCCTCCTTTTGCCCCTGGTTAATAATTGAAGAGATGATGTTTAGATAGTCATTAAGTTTTGTACCCATATATTCTTTCATAAATTTATGACTTTGTCGCAACTCAATTTGAAGCACCTCTGCCAGTTCCTTATTCTCTGCAATTAAATCTAAATGTACCTGAATGAACTTTCTAATTTTATTTTCAAAACCTTCTTCCCTGGCAATTTCCTCTTTCATTTTATGGATAATATTTGCCATCTCTGCTTCGAATAAAGAAATTAACAGATCGTCTTTATTTTTAAAATATAAATAGATAGTCCCATCAGCAACAGCAGCCTTTTTTGCAATTTCCGATATCGTTGAATTATAAAACCCATGCTGCGCAAAAACATGGGTCGCAGCCTTTAGAATTCTTTCCCGTTTATCATTAGTAATTTTTTTCCGGTTTGCCATAATTTATCTCGCTACGATTGCCTCCAATTATGATTTAAATAATTAATGAATGAATGCTCATTCATTAATTTACAATTTATTAATTAAAAGTCAAGTACTTTTTTCTATTAAAATTCATCAAGTTAGGGGACGAGGGAGAAGTCCATCAGGACAACCCATTTGTAATTAACAATAGTCCAATGAACAAATAGGCAATTAGCGGTTTGGTTCTGGCCGGTCCCGATTGGATTCTATTTATCGAATTACCTTCCTCGTAAAAGTCGCCACAAACAACGTCATCAGAAAAAAACCGGAGAATGCTTGCGCCGCTACCACATATTTTAGCCATCCAGCATAGTCAGGATAAAGATTTTCGGCGCCTAACGTTACGAATGAAAGAAAGCTGAAATAAATGCAGAAGACTAAATTTTTAATTGGCGATAAACCTTGAGCATCGATGATGATCTGCTCACTAAAGAAGCTATAAAATATTCCGAACAGCAAGATAATAATAACAGTTGTCAAAGCAACATTAAAAGGTCGAGTGCCATAGCCGGATCCAAGATCAAGCAAGATAAAGTTACATAATTTTTTAATCATTGTTATCGGATGTTTTAACGATAGTTTCTCAGATTTCCTTTCCATCCGCTTAAACATGCGATATGCTTTGTCCATGTCGTTATAATTATTCTGCTTTTCAAACAGAGTTTTAAGAAACCCATACTCTTTCATCGCCCTTACATATTTTTTCTGCTGCTGATTAACTAATTTTCCTTTTACCTGCTGCCAATTCAATACAATATCTTCTGCCATCAGGTCTTCAAAACAGAGGGCCCCTTGGAATTGCGCATTGGTGAAATCTGCTTTTTCATCAAAATGAACACTTCGAAAGTTTACAAACTTTTGAAAGTCTACATTTCTCAAATAGACTCGATGATTAAATTTGGAATCGTAAAAATCGACATCCCCCCTAAAAACAGAATTTCGGAAATCAGCTTCGCCATTGAAAACAACTTTTTGAAATGTACTGTCATGTTTGAAGTTTACTGATCGAAATGAGCAATGATCCTGGAATTGAGCCTGGTTAAAAAAGGTTTGTTCAAATTGAGAATGGTCAAAAGTTACTTTTTTTCCAAATAAAGCAAAGTCGAATTTAATTGCGCCTTCGACATTGGCGCTGCTGAAATCGAGTAGGTCATGGAAATGTGCCTGTTGGAAATTTAGTTTTTTTATCCTGATATTAGACAACAATACCTGTTTTTCACATTGAATCCCGACGAATGATCCATCATTAATGGTTGCATTCCTGAATTCAATTCTATCTTTGAATGTACAATTGCGAAAGTCAGCGCCCTCAATAAATGTAATTGAATCGAAATCAGCCAGTTGATTGAACATCGCTTCGATGAAATAGCAATCCTGGCTGAAAATTACTTTTTCAAATGTTGCCAGGTTGTCAAATTGGACTTCACTGAAATCAGCCCCATTTTTGAAAACTGACTCGGTAAAATCAAGTTCTCCCTCAAAAATGGCTCTCGAAAAATCTGCCCAATCTCGAAATGCTGCGTGTCGAAAAATTGTATTGTGATGAAACTGGCAATCTTCAAACTCTGCGCTGCCAAATTTTGCTTCGGTAAAATCACTTAATCCTGAAAATTGTGCGTTTCTGAAGATCACTTCTTCCCCAAAATCAACACCTGAAAAGTTGATTTCATTTTCAAATTTTGCTTTCTCAAACGAAGGAATTTCATTGAAAGACGCATTCATGAAGTTAGACTCATCCTTAAAAAGAGTATTTTTGAAACAAGCGTCTTTTTCAAAATTAGTATTTGAAAAATCGGTCGGACAACTGAAATTACTTTCTTCAAAGGAAGTACTCTCAAGAAACGTCGCTTTATTGAAGGAGCATTTTCCCGCTATATCATATTCTGTTGTTTCACTTTCCTTTTCCTCATTTTCTTCGACTGACAATGAACCGCCACAATAACTTCGAAGGAGTTCAAATTTTCCTTCAAAAATTGTATTTTCAGCAATCAAACTCATGATATTACAATCAATTATTTTAACATCATTTTTAAGGACAAGATTGGAAATATTAACTTCTTCGATGGTGAGATGCAAAAGGGGTTTGCCCTGTCTGATCATTTCCCGGGCATTATTTGAATCAAGGGATTTATAATTCATTTCTATCTCCTTTTTGTGAACTATTTGGTTCTGGCTCATCCACTTTGGGCAATTGGGGAATCAGGAGATTTGGTAATTACAAATCGACCCAATTACCTAATCAACATCAGACCGCTCCAGATGCCGATCCAATTTTATCGAAAATTTTTCTGGATTCAATCCTAACCACTCACTGCAATAGCGATCGATATTGTCATAGATCCTGATTTTAAAATCATCACGGAATTTTTTAATAGCAATATTATGGAACTCATTAACAGGACTGGCGCAGAGCGGTTCGCAGACAGCCATTTGATCGAAGTAGAATTTAGGCCAGATCGTATGTAAGTTAAACATAAGGTATTCAACTTTAACGTGGGTCCAAACTCCAATAATCCCGACACGAATATTGCTTACCCGGGTATTGCCACAAACTTCTTCCAATGTTTTACTGTAATTTGGCGCGCTGGCGATATTAATGGAATTGGCACGAATGATTCTTGTTCGCGGGTGTCGCCTAAAATCTTCTAATTTTCCTGGCAGCTTTGCACCATCTGTACCTTTAACACAATGTGGTTTAAAAACCTTGAATTCTTCACAACTTTTGGGATGCCAGTCTTCATCGATGATTACATAGATATTTTCACTTCCTTCGACACTATTATTAAACAGTCGAGCAACTGTTTCGATAAAGAAATCCGGCTCTCCATTTTCTTTATCCCCCCTGAGCTTAATCGATCCCGGGTAGCCGATATGAAGTTTATTCTTCTTTCGTTGTCCTTTTTTTATTCTATCGATAAAGTCGTTTTGGGGACAGACGAGAAATTGGATGATTTTTTCGATTTGGTTTTGCATAACTTCCCTCTTGATTTAGCAAATAAATTGGATTGCATATATTACAATTTAATTATTTTTATTGCCATATTCAAGGATAAAATTTTTTAATAAGAGTGAGGATCATTTTAGAGATTTCATCATATAATTTTTTATTAAGTTTTTAAACTATTAATGGAACTTTTTCTAAAAAAATATGTTATTAAAAGGATAAAAAATTTTTCTAAAAAATTTCCAAAAAAACACTTGACTTTTAAAAATAAATTGTTATATTAGTAATTTTAGTTTGCGAAACTCTCTCTGTATAAAAAAAACACACAACTTCATAATAATTAATCGCTAATTATTGCCACCATAGCTCAGTAGGTAGAGCACCTCACTTGTAATGAGGCTGTCGCGGGTTCGATTCCTGCTGGTGGCTCTGAATAAAAAACCTGGGAAGGTTCCCGAGCGGCCAAAGGGAACAGACTGTAAATCTGTCGGCTAAGCCTTCGGAGGTTCGAATCCTCCCCTTCCCACAATTCGATTTTGGATTTCGGAATTAAAAAATTAAATTTTGATTGTTAATTGAATCGTGATATTAATCTTTAGTGGGTATAAAACTGTTTGGTGAAAATATGCAGGTTTGCGGGAATAGCTCAGTTGGCTAGAGCATCAGCCTTCCAAGCTGAGGGTCGCGGGT
>CBFDBN010000272.1:0-5688 GCA_965603055.1 uncultured bacterium
TAAAAAAATCTTGACTTTGCCGGGAATTTAGGTTATATTTCTATACAAAAAATGAAGAAAAAATAAAAAGATAAGGAATAATTATGATCTGGTTAAATGTCGTTTCAAAGTTCATCAGTGCATTTCGGTCGGGCGAATCGCCGGGACAGATTGGTGCTGGTTTCAGCTTTGGCTTTTTGATTGGGTTGATGCCGTTCTGGACACTTCAGGGAGTGGTGTTATTTATTCTACTCATTTTGCTCAAGGTTAATATGGCAGCCGGTACGCTGGCGATTTTGCTCTCCAGCCTTTTCGCTTTTATGCTCGATCCAATTTTCCATGACATTGGTTTTTATATCCTCACTGGTATTCCGGGGTTGCAGGGTTTGTGGGAAACGCTTTATAACAGTCCTCTCGGTCCTTTGACCCGATTCAATAATACTGTGGTCATAGGGAGTTTCCTGGCAGGATTGGTACTGGTTATACCGGTATTTTTCGGAATGAAGAAGCTGGTTGTTGTTTACCGGGAAAAGTTGGAAGAGCGAATCAAAAAATGGAAAATTGTCCAGGCGATCAAAGGAAGCAAGCTTGTTCAATTATATGAGAAAATTCGAGATTTTAGAGGTGCGTTATGAGAAAAAAAGGCATAATCTACCTGGTTGTGATCGCCCTGGTTGTTGCGGTGATCTCTTATTTTACACGTGATCGATTCCTTGAAAGGGGGCTGGAAAAGAGTTTGCAAGCCATTGTGGGCGCAAAAGTGGAAGTCGATAATTTTCATTTCAGCCTGTTTAAAATGGAATGTTCCTGGGCTCGGATTCAAATTGCTAATCCCAACGATCCCTGGAGCAATATCATTGAAACCGGCCGGGCATCATTTGATCTTGAAACCAGACCTTTATTCTGGAAAAGGACGATTATTAATGAAATGGCACTGGAAAATGTAAGAAACGGAACCAAAAGAAAAACTGATGGCAGCTTGCCTAAAAAAGCAAAACCAGTGTCAGAATCAAAAGAGCCTGGTTTTGCTGATCGAGCCAAAGTCGCGCTTCAAAAACAATTGGAGGATGTTCCGATTTTTGATCTTTCTGGGCTTGGAAAAAAATTAAAGATCGATTCCCTGGTCAATGTGGATAACCTGCCAAGTGTGCAGGCTTATAAAGGACTACGGATCACGGCTGATAGCACGTTTGATTACTGGAAATCCCAGCTTGATGTAAAAATCTATACAAATAGAGTGAATGAATTGGAAAATAAAGTTAAATCATTAAAGCTTGATAAGATCAATGAGATTAAAGATGTCGTAAAAGTAGTAGAATTGGTGAAAAAAGTGGATGATATTCGAAAAGAAGCCAATTCGCTCAAGAAAGATGTGGAAGGGAAACACGAGGCATTGACACAAACTTTTACTGGTTTACAGGGCGAATTAAAAGCAGCACAAAATAGCTTGCGGGAGGACATCAAAAAAGCACAGCAATTGGCAAAATTAAAAGACCTGGATGTGAAGGACGTTAGTATGCTGCTTTTTGGCAGTGCGGTTGTTCAGCGCTACGAGCAAATCCTTGATTATGTGGCAACCGGAAGGAAATACCTGGCAAAAGCAAAGCAAATGACTGCCTCAAAAAAAGTGGAAAAACCGCCTCGCTTCAAAGGACAAAATATTCATTTTCCGTTTCATTATCGTTACCCCAAATTTTTATTGCGACAGGCAAAATTATCGGCGGCAACAGCAGCCGGTGATACCAGCAAAGCCTATTTCCTTGAAGGGACGTTAAATGGATTGACCAATCAACCACCGGTGTTTGGGAAACCAACTCGTTTCAATATCGACCTGATGAAAGTGTCAGGGAATAAATACAACCTGGCTGGCAGCCTGGATCATATTATGGAGCAGGCAAAGGATTCGCTGTGGCTGAGTGCTGAAAATTTCGGATTAGGCAAAGTAAGCTTGAAAAAGAGTAAATATTTTCCCCAGGCAGTATCGGCTCAAAAGGGAAATATTTCACTGGCTGGTTTTTTTATCGGGGATGGCATTAATATGAAAGTAAACCTGGATGCAACCCCTGTTACTTTCGCTTATGAAAAGGAGGCGACCGACAGGATTTCAAGAATTGTTCGCCAGGTACTTGCTGGCTTAACCCAGGTTAATTTAAAGACGCAATTGAAAGGCGGCGGAGAGTCTGATTTTAAATTAAACCTGAATTCAAATGTCGACAATGTTTTGGCTAACCAGGTAAAACTGACGATTGCCCAGAACCTCCGTGAAGCCCAACAACAGGTCGAAGGTTATGTCCGAAGCGAGGTCGATAAAAAGCGAAAAGAAGTCGAAGCAATTGTCGATGAAAACCGGCAGAAAGTGTACGCTGAAATGGATAAAGCAAAACAAAAAGTAAATGAAATAACTGAAGAAATTGAAAAGCGGAAGAAAGAGCTTGAGGAGCGAAAGAAGAAGCTTGAGAAAGATGTTAAGAAAAAAGTGTTTGATTTAATTAAAAAGCCGGGGGATTGATTTACTAGCGATTGCAGTGGGAGTTGGTGATTTGCATTGCGGTATTTATTAATTGTGAGATGAATACTTGATACTGGATATTCGATACTGGATTCTGGGTTTAAATTATCTAGTATCGAGTATCACTTTGATAAATTAAAAAATCTCCCGTTTCAAGAGATGGGGCTAAGATATGAAAGAATGCTAAAGCATGCTGGTTGGTACTTTGTGAAAATTGATTAGCATCATTTATGATGCTTGCATTTCTTAACCTGATGATTGACAGCTTGTCCGAAAAGTCGATTTTGACAAGCAATAAACACAATATATAAATTTATTTTGCTTTAACTTGACAATATATTGTGGCAGTGACCAGTTTTTCAATAGTTTTCGGACAGCCTGTTGATCATCAGGCGGAATTGAAAAAATTTTCCGGCGTCTTATGATTACAATTATTCCTTGACATTTTTGTTTCATTACCTTATATTGAATTAAATCTCTTTTCAAGAAATTTCTAAAAAATTATTACCCATACTTTTTGTTTTATCACAACCAGTAATTTTATATAGGATAAAAAATTCAAATCTGGAATTGAGTTATGAATCAGCGAATTGTTTCACATCCAAACATACTTCATGGTAAACCACGCATTCGTGGAACACGTATTGCCGTTTCGATGGTTCTCGAGCTTGTTGAAGCAGGAATTCCTTTTGCTGAGATTCAAAGTAAATACTATCCCCAGCTTTCTGAAGAAGATATTAGGGTATGTATCCAATATGCTCGTCAGCTTATTGATAATGAAGAAATTCATTTTGTAGAAGAGGTAGCAGCTTGAGACTCCTTGCTGATGAGTGTGTTTGGCAAATAACCATAGAATTTCTTCAATATGAAGGACATCAGGTGATCAGAGCAGTTGATGTTGGATTGCGTGAAACTAATGATCAAGTTATATTCGACTATGCTGTTTCTAAAAATTGTGTCTTAATTACCCGTGATAAAGACTTCTCCAATATTTTAATTTACCCACCTTCGAGCCATTTGGGTTTAATCGTTCTTAAAATTAAACCAGAAACAATCATTAATGTGCATAAAGTGTTAAAAGTTGCATTATCTGATTTTACACAAGAAAGCATCCAAAAAAGTCTAATTATAGTGGATCGTAAAAAATTTCGATTGTATAGATCGGAATAATATCGCCCCATCCCAAGGGATGAGGCTAAGATAGGAAAGGATGTTAAAGTATCCTATTTGATTTGTTGTGAAAATCTATTGCATCATTTTTGATGCTTACATCTCTTAGCCTGATGATTGACAGGGTGTCCGAAAACCTCTAATTATGTCATTTCGACCGCAGGGAGAAATCTGTAACTTCAATATTATCAAAAACCAGATTCCTCGCCAACGCTCGAAATGACAATTTTGGAGAGTTCTCGGACAAGCTGTTGATCATCAGGCGATTCTATTTAGACGAAAGTTTAATATATGTCAAAACGCATCCTGAAAAATCTCATCGACCTGGTCACTGGCACATTTGTTTCTCGAATTCTCGGTTTCTTGCGCGAATTGGTCACTGCAGCTTTTTACGGAACCACTCGAGCGATGGATCTGTTTGTTGTAGCCTTTACCATTCCCACCTTTTTCAGGCATTTCCTGGGTGAAGATGTAGTTGAACGGGCGTTTATGCCGCCGTTTAAAAGGCTGGTCAGTCAACAGAAATATAGCTCTGCCTGGAGACTAATTTCATCCTGTTTAAATATCATGATAATTTTGTTGCTGGTTTTAATGACCTTACTATATTTCATCGCTCCATTGGTCGTCAAAATTATAGCGCCCGGACTTGAGAATGAATTGCTCCCTCAGGCTGTTACTATGGCATATTGGATATTGCCGTTTATGGTCATTATCGGCATTGCTGCTTTTGCCGGGGGTGTTTTAAACTTTTTTGAAATGAATAAAATATATGCCTTAGCCCCGGCAATGATGAGTGTCGGTGTGATTATTGGAATACTTGCTTTTCGTTCATTTTTGGGCATCTTTGCCCTGCCAGCGGGATTCTTATTAGGTGGATTATTGGAGCTGTTAATTCAAATACCATTTCTTTTCAAAGAAAAGATTCGCCAGAAAGCTCGAGCGCAATATCATTTCAAAATTGATGTGAAGGAGCAAGAATTCAGAACAGTGGGGCGGGAGAGCAAGTTTATTTTTTTTAAATCATTATTAGACCAGTCCGTTGAAATTGTCGATCGTATTCTTGCCTCATTTTTGCTGGTGGGAAGTATTGCCTCGCTCTGGTTTGCCCAGCGGCTAATTCAATTGCCTGTTGCCATTATCGGATTAGCTATCAGCCGATCTTTAATTCCATATTTAACTGAGAAAAAAGCACTGGTTCAGGACGATGACTTTATCGCTGGAATTCGATTGGGCATACAGTTGAATTTTACATTAATTTTACCAACAATGATGTTAATTGTGGTCATGGCAAAGCCAATCATCAGCATTGTCTACCAACGCGGTTCATTTGATGCGGAAAGTACCCGTCTTACGGCTATTGCATTTTGGTGTTATTCTTTAGGATTATTGGGAATCAGTTTAAATGCTTTTTTTTCAAGACTATTTGCTGTCTTTCAGAAGAACCGAATTCCGTTTTATGTGGCGATTTTCTATTCACTGTTTAACATAGGACTCAAGTTTATTTTAGTGAAGACAGCGCTTAAACATGGCGGTGTTGCGTTAGCATCATCAATTGCTTTCACCGCCAGCAGTTTTCTCTTGTTCTATTTCCTGTCCCGGGAAATTAAACATCAAATCAGTGGGAAGGCGATTTTAAAAGATTTAGCCAGGATTGGCTCTATCAGTATACTCATCGGTGTTTTTATTTTCTTCCTCTATCATCAAATCATTGCAGAATTTTTAAGCCAATTCATTGTTTCTATCTTTTTTAAAAATCTGGCAGGATTAATTATCATCGGGGCGATAGCAGCGACACTGTATTTTGGAATGATTCGATTAGTTGGTCCGAGGGAGATTAGAGAAAGGATTAAGAGTGTATTGGTTTAAATTGATACTGGATGCTGGATATTCGATACTCGATATTGGATGCTTGATACTCGAACCTGGATAAATTTTCCACGAAAAGCCAGCATCAAGTATCGAGAATCCAGTATCAACATTGATAAAGCAGTGATACATAAAAAGCAAGCATCTGGAGAAAATCCACGACT
>CBFDBN010000273.1:0-5682 GCA_965603055.1 uncultured bacterium
CCAGATTCGGATAAGATCTTTTCAAGAAGCGGCATAGACTGGATCACGTACAAATCCCCTAACATTCCGATAGCGTGTGATTTTACACCAGGCTGGGCATCTTCTGTACAATTCATTAAAATCCCATGTAATTTCGGATCACCCGGGACACAGCTTTTCCACGCATCCAGCGCGGTATTCCTGAGATGCTCATGATATTTTTCCCCGGTAAATGGCTCAATATCTGGAACCAGTCGTTTATCACCAATTATTTCAAAAGCTTGTAGACATGCCAATGTAATCTCTTCATACCAGGCAGGTCGGTTGATTTGCTGGCGGATCAAATCGATATTGGCATCTGGATTTGTTCTGGCAAGAGCTACGATTGCCGTGGCAACAACATCGGTATGCATATCCTGTTTAATAATATTTTTCAATGTGTTCTCAGCAAAATCAATCCTGAAACATGGCAAAGCCAGAACCGCTGCTTTTCGGATACGATAATCGGGTGATTTCAAAGCTTTCAAAATTTCATTTTCTGATTCAGCAGTACGAAGCTTGCCCAAAAAAAGCGCAGCTTCGGCTTTTAATCCCCAAAAGAATTGACCTGACAAAATATTTGAAATCGTTTGCAGTGTTTTTGGATGGACAGGATATTTTTGTGCCATCTGCCTTAATGCCCAAATACGACCTGCCAGCTCATCATTTTTTATTTGATAGACCAATTCACTCAGGGATTTATCGAACCGAATTTCTGCAACCAGGGAACCGTTGCCATCAAAACTTACCATCAATGGCTGTTCATCACAATTCAACAGAAATCTATCGATCTTATTTTTCACCCAAATCGTCTCTTTTTCCAGTCCTTTTGAAGTGGCGATGGTTACCTCAACCGGGAGTTTGAATAAGTTTTGCCCTTTAATAATCGGCTGGATTTGTTTCACAGTTAAATCGATTAGCTTGTGGTCGCTTAAATAATTATAACTGACTTCAAAAATGGAGTAGCCACCGCCATAAATCCAATCATCAAAAAACCAGTCTAAATTTTTTCCAGTAGCTTCTTCTATAGCTATCTTAAAATCAGTGCTCACTACATTAGAGAACTCATGCTTGTGCATAAAATAGCTCATTGTCCGAAAGAAATCTTCATCACCCAGAATATTTCTTAATGTATGCAGGATAAGCGCACCCTTGAAATAGGTGATTTCTATGACGTACATATCCCCCGGTCCATCATAATAAGCATATTCCAGGGGACGAATTTTATGATTCTTCGCCACATAATTTAAATATCGATCCAGTGCTTCCCGCTTGACCAGGTGAAATTCATCTTTGCCTAAAGATTCTTCATCCCACAGCATTTGACAATAAGTAGCAAAACTTTCGTTCAACCAGAGGTAGTTTAGATTACGACAGGTCAGGTTATCCCCAAACCAGTGATGTGCCAGTTCATGAGAAATAATGGCATCGGCAGACCATACCTGATAGTATCGCTCAAAATCCGGTGGACCAAAGTTATGAGGTGCCGTTTTATCTCTCAAAACTGAAGCCCGATGACCGGTGACCGATGTATGTTCCATCGCGCCAATTGCATAATCCGGGAAGGCGATCTGATCGTACTTTTCCCAGGGATATTTGTAATTAAATTTGTTGGAAAAGAACTCCACCATTTTGGTCGTGTTACGGAACGCATAAGCTCCTTCTTTTAATTTCCCTCTGGTTACCCAATAACCAAGCGGAATATCACCAAAGGCAGCTTGTAAATCCCCTTTTTCAAATTCGCCCACGTAAATCGAGATCAGGTAATTGGAATGTGGCAACTGCTGGTTCCAGTGAAATGTTTGTTCCCCAGAACTGTGTTGTTCAACATTTATTAAATTTCCATTTGAAATAACGGTGTAAGGCTGCGGCACAGTTACCAGCATTTCTGTAGAAAATTTATCATTTACGTCATTATAAATGGGAAGCCAGTTGGCATGTAATCCTCCTTCTCCATAAGTGTAAATATAAAATTGCCCTTCATGTTCATGATCTTTCAAAAAATACATACCGGCGTTGGGCTGGGCTGAATAGCTAATGGTTACGGTTAACGAATCATTTGACGAATATTGTTGATCTAGAGTTACATCTAAAACCTGGTTATGATGATTAAATTTTAATGGCTGAATTATGTTTTTGTGAGTTAATTTTATTTTATCAATTTGAAGTCTGATGGCATCCAAAGAAAATACTTTAGATTTAGAAAGTGGTATAAAATCTATGGTTGCTATCCCTGCAATTCCCCTTTCATCAAAATCAAAACTTAATTCAGCTTTGTAATGAATAATATCGATTGTTCGCTCTCGAATTTGTTGATATTTTCCGAGAGGTAGATTTTGAGCATGAATAGAGTTAGCAAAAATGAAGATAATCCAAATCGACAGACCCAATTTAAATCGTTTTGTCATTCCCATTATTTTCTTTCCTTTATTTTCTTTCACCTTTTTATTTATTCTCAATAGAAGTTACTATTATTAAAAATAATATACAATTTATTATTCGATTGTCAAGCAAAAAATATCATAGCCGTCTTTATAGGAATAATTTTAAAATTAGTTGATTTTCAAAATTGAGTTGATAAGGATATTCATCTTACACATCGCCATAATTCAAATTTCTATTGTCCATTATTGCTCAACTTTATATCCTTCATTAACTTATTAAAATTTCTCATGTATTGTAAATAGACTTCTAAATATTTGCCACTGCGACGGTCTTCCCATACTATTGCCATAATATTTCGTTTATCTGTGCTGACCACAGGTGCCTTTTGACTACTCGGTTCATTTGAATTATTAACTTTAAAATTATCATGAATAGGTATGGCTTCAGCATCCATGCGTTGGGCATAAATATCTCCCATCTGGTTTTTCAGGGAATCATTTCTATAATCCTCCCACGTAATAATAAAATTGCCATAATTGGTCACTGCAATAGACGGTAATCGCTGCCAGCCAGGCCCTACATCATCATTAACTCTAATATTATTTTTTATTGGTCGACTTTTTTTATTATACATCTGAACATATATGTCGCTATCTCCATTTCGATAATCCTTCCAGGTCATCATGAATTCCCCGGTCTCACAAACAGCAATACTTGCACGCGCTCCCCAACTTGAACCTCTGTTACTGTCGTTTACTTTGAAATTTTTCCTGATTTTTTTCCCATTACTCTTAATCACCTGACAGAATATAAAAGCAAAAGGAATGCGTCGATCCTCCCAGGCAACCACAAATTTATCTTTTCCCGCTGCGACTGTTGGTAAAGCTTGAATTACAGATGTTGTGTCATCATTTATTATAAAATTTGTGCCGATTTTACACAAATTTTTATCATATAACTGCCCAAAAATATCAGGATTACGATTGCGATAATCGACCCATACAACCAGGATTTTTCCGGTCGGCAATGTGGCTATGCCAGGTCTGAACTGATTCCCAGGGACATCTTTATCAGTCACTGCAAAAGCTTCTCCAACCGGTTCAACTCCATTTTTATAACGTCTTAAATATAATCGAAAATTTTCGCCGTATCTCTTTTCCCACACGACTGTGACATTATTCTTGTTGTCTATTGCCACCCCAGGATGTAAATTATCATCAGCAGTAGTACTAATTTTAAATTCTTTACTTCTATCACTCAAATTATTTTTATAATATCTTGCATAAATAGCTCTATTCTGTCTCCAAACGACAATAAAATTACCTTTAGAGTTCATAGCAATCCCTGGTCTATATTGATTAACAACATTGGCTCCCGGACTGTTGGAAATGAAAAACAGGGATAATATTAGTGTAAATAACTGAAATTTCAGGTTTACATGTTTCTCTTTAGTAACCATTACATTATCTCCCAAATATGCTTTTTTCAAAAAAAATACACGACTCCCGCGGCATAACCACAGCGAATTTCAAAATCCGCGCTCCAACATTGGGAATATTAATATGTGCGATATACATTCCACTGGAAACCAGCACCCGGGGATAGGAATCGTTGGAGAGGTCCCACTGCTCAAACCCGGTGCCATCATCATGTAAAATCGTCTTCACCAACTGTCCGCTCAGACTGAAAATACGAATAGTACACTCTGGCGGCAGATGGCTGAAAGTCACAAAATGGCGATAAGGATTCGTCTCGGCTTTATTGAAGGCAAAATAGGGATTGGGAAAAACATTAATCTCATTGAGCCTTGATTTTGTAATATTGTTTGACATAGTTGGTGCTGTTGTATGGAAACTGAATTTGTCTTCAGCAGTGACAGGGTGATTGCAATAGATATAAAGTGTAAACTCCTGATCACAATCGTAATTTTCTCGCCATTGTGCCCAAAGTACATACAGTACATCAGCAACTGGCCCCCACCAACCATCGCTGAGAAAGGGAGTTGCATCCGGAGGATAGCTTCCACCAGTGGGATCGTAATCAGATTTCATAATAAAAAGCACTTCGTACCCACCTTTTGGAATATCTGCCTGGGAACAGGCGGCAGGATCCCAACGAAGATCCGCTATCCCCAAACTGTCACGACCGTCTTCCATAAAGCAGACATTTAGCCTGCGGGGATTATTCGGATCATCCACATCATAAACGGCTCCGCGGAAATCGCCCATTCCTTCGAAGTAGCAACCTTTATCCCGGCGGTATACGTAACCTTTCGACCAGAGGTACAGCTCAGGATCAGAATTATGACGCCATTCAGGGAAAAAATCAATTCGGACATTATCATAGTCAAATGGTCCCAGCCTACTACCATAAAATTTCTCTCCAATGTCCAATCCGCCCCAAAAAGTTAAACCACCCCAATCAACTCCTGTAAGATAACGTTGCCCTTCATAATCCCAGCCGCCATTATAACCATGATAACCAGTATAGCGTCCTTTATTTACATCAATGCCATAATCACTGACTGTGGGACCAAATACCTTCACTTGAAATCCATCTATCACTGGATAAGCTTCATCACCGGAAAAGTTTGTCTGATTGGTAAGCACATCGGTTGAGGTTGTGAGATCGGTTAGTTTCCAGCGCCATTGTTCACAAGTATCCGTTCCCAGGGGATAAAACTCTATTTTATACTCATGCCCTGTTAGCTTTGAAGGATCTATCACCCGTATCTGGCATCGAGCATCACTGGAGCCCTGGTGCTCTACCTGAACCGTATCGCCAATATCAGCATTATATTCAGTATCGAGCAAGGGGAATTGAGGAACAGCCACAATCAATTCTTTATCTGTTTCCACTACTTTGGGGATACCATCAGGATTATAGGCATAAGCTGTAACGGCATAATAATAACGCCTTCCGTTTACCAGCCGATTTCCCTGCCAATCCTTTTCCAAATCGATGTAGTGTTTAACTCCTGAATCTGTTCCTTCAGCTACTTTTATTTCAGTAGCGTAACCTAACTCCTCGCTGAAAGCGTAATCACGGATGATCCGAACATTGTTGTCACGGTCAAAAACCGCGATTCGATGCCAGGGACCGTTTTCGGTTTCACCCTGGTAAATATTGTATCCTTCGAATTCGTAGCGGCTACCAACATTTAAATTTCTAAATGCTTTGGAATGATAAAAATCAGGTTTCATGTCCCAGGACAAAACAATCTTCTGATCGAATTGACCGACTTCAACTGAAGGTTGGGGTAAATCTCCAAAAATCGGA
>CBFDBN010000274.1:0-5676 GCA_965603055.1 uncultured bacterium
CTTTTACCAAATCACCCAATCTGCTTCTCATAAATCCGATACTTTTTGACCAGATCAAAATTTAATTGAATCAACGCATTGTTCATCAAAACATTATCCTCAAGCACCCAGTTAGCTTCCACATAAACAGCTTTGTCTCCCAATATATCATTTAATCTTCTAAACATCAACACAGAAATTCCTTTTTTTTGGAAAGGGGGTAAAAGCCCTAACGCCCAAATTCGATATCGTTTAATTTTTTTGATCCCCCTTAATAATTTAAAAATTCCGAAAGGAAATAACCTGCCGTTCATATCTTTTAAAATATGATTTATGTCAGGCAGCGCTATTATGAAGCCGATTGGCTCACCATCCACTTCAGCAATCAGAACAACTTCGGGATGGACGATCATTTTCAAATCTGCGGCGATCTGGTTTGCCTCTATTTCATCGACTGGATAAAATCCCCAATTATCGGCAATGGATTCGTTGGTCAGTCGAACAATAATTCTGGCATCTTCGATTAAATTTTTCATATTGATAGCTCGAACAGTTACACGATATCGTTCTGCGATTCGATCCGTAAATGTTAAAAATCGATCTGGAATTTTATATCCTTTGGTCATGTCACAACTGTAAACGAGTAAATCTCTAACCTTTTGCATCCCATATTCGACCATTTGGTCATTGTAATATGTTGGATTATAAGAAGATAGAATAATCGGTGGAATATCGAATCCCTCATAAATAAAACCAATGTCCTGCGAAATAAAATTCCATTGTCCGCGCATTATCTCGATACCGCGATCCAGCAGCCATTTTTCAGCCGTTTCCAATAATAGTGAAGTAGCTCGCTGATCCTTTATACATTCATAATGCCCAAAAAATCCAATTTTTTCGTTCCAGTATTTATTAGCAACGTGATTGACATAAACGACAATCCGTCCAATTATTTCATTATTTCTATACAATAGAAAAGGTTGATATTCACAATGGTTCAGAACAGAATTTTTTTTTGGATTGAAAACATTTTTATGATCCAATCTCAGTGGGGGGATCCAGTTGGTTGTGTTTCGATGAAAATAGTAGGGGAAATTGATAAATCTTTTCAGATCACCTTTTGTCTTAACTGCATAAATATTCATACGCTTTTTCCTCCCTATAACTGTGCTAAAAATTAACATCCCTTCAGATTTGTATTTTCCCAATTTCCCTATTCCCTAACCTGGACAAGCCAGAACCAAAAAAGAAATAGAACGGATGACGCGGATTACGCTGATCTTCGCGGATTCTTTTGTATTTATCCGTGTAAATCCGCGTCATCCGCGTTATCCGCGTTCTATAAATCTTTGCCCAGTGTGCAAGAAATTTATGGTTTAGATATTAATTACCTTATTACCCAGTTACCTAATTAGTGCTTGAACGAAAACACATATTTGTGTCATTTCGACCGAGGGAGAAATCTGTAAGTCCAATATTTACGAAAAAACAGATTCCTCACTTCGTTCGGAATGACACTTTTACTAAAAATTTAATAGTTTTCGTTCAGACAATAATTACCCAATTACCTCTCGATACCATTGAACAGTTCGTCTGATAGCTTTATCCAGGTCTATTTGTGGCGTAAACCCAAGAACCTGGCTCGCTTTTTCAATTGAAAAATGATAATCTCTGCCGGCATTACAGATTCGATACCGGGTGATCGGCGGTGTCTTTTTAATACGAATCAGTTTGAAAATGCCTTCTACCAGGGTAGCAAGTCCATAAGCTAATTTGAAATTGATTGAAATTTTCGGCGCTGGAATTTGAAGCTGTCGACAAATTTTTTCGATGAATTGCCGCCAGCTAATATCCAAACCATCTGATATAATAAACGTCTCTCCGATTGCTTCCTCTGTAGTCGCTGCCAGCCAGAGTGCCTCAGTCAAGTTCTCGATATAAGTGGGACAGGTTAATGCTTCACCTTTATTAATAAGAATCATCAATCTCTTTTCCAATGCGTGGGCAAATTTAACAAAGAATGTTCGATCATAGGGGCCGAAAACATTGGCCGGCTGAACAATCGTAATTGGAAAATTATTTTCAGTTGAAAATCTTCGCAGCCAATCTTCTGCTTCTCTTTTTGTGGCAGCATAAGGAAAATTATTCTTGGGACGAACATCTTTCTCGCTGCGATTGCGATAGCCTGTCAAACCATAAACAGCCGTTGAGCTAATAAAAACCAGGCGTTTCACATTTGCGTTAAAAGCTGCTCTCGCCACATTCATTGTCCCTCGTACATTGATTTGGTAGAATGCACTCATCGGCGCCCAATCCGAGACCAAAGCTGCGACATGATAGACAATATCCTGATCTTTGAAACAATCCAGCAGGAATTTTTCATCACTGATATCTCCAGTAAAAAGATAGGTTTTCAACTCCTTTAAAAAAGATAGATCGCTGCTTTGTCGAACAGAGCCACTAATATGATGTCCCATGTTTACCAGAAAGCGAGCCAGGTTGCTCCCAATAAAACCGTTGATGCCAGTGATGAAAATGTTCATGAATTAAATTTGAATTTATACTCATAACGAAACTGTTTTCGGATTTTTACGTCAATAGTTTAATATAGCCTTTTTATTGTATAAGTCAAGAATTTTTTAAATGAAATTCACCGGATTGATTTTTTCATTGACATTTTAACTTAAATATTTTACATTTATTTAAACATTTGGAATGCTAATTTAAATGCGTAATTTATGAAATCGAAAACTTCGAACATCCGACATAAAAATCTGATTATTCTTCTTTCTATTGGTATTACTATATGCATCCTTTCAGCAATTCCATTTCCCTGGAACGAACCGATAAATAACGCTTTCATCGATCTTCAATTCAAAATTCGTGGCAGCCGACAGTTGTCAGATAATATCGTACTGGTTTATATCGGGGATGAGGATATCAAGGCAATCAATGAAGATAAGGGATGGCACATTACACGCGACTATTATGGATATATGGTTTATATTTTTAACCATTTCGGTGCAAAAGTTATCGGGATCGACGTGCTATTCCCGACAGAAGATCGAGTCTATCCTGAATATGACGCAGTATTTATCGATGCGCTTGGTACTGCGGGAAATGTGTGTCTGCCGATGACTTTTACTGAGCTTTCTTTTGATCACCAAAACACAACGAAACTCCCCGACCATTTTCCAATCGGGTACAGTCCCTCTCTTCCGATCCAATTGTTTCAAGATCACGCGGCGGGAATTGGATTCAGCAATTTTGATCCGGAAAGAATAATCAAAAAAGCGCCCCTGGCTGTCGCATTGCAGGATACTTTCATTCTGTCTTTTGGATGCGAATTAGCTCGCTTTTATTTGGGAGTCAAAGATTCCATCAAAATATATTCGAATGCAATACAGTTAACAGATACCGTTGGCAATCAATATACCTTTCCAACTGATCAAAATGGAAAACTCCGGCTGAATCACTTCGGAGATATCCATAATATAAGCTCGATAAGTTTCGTAGACTTGCTGCAAACTTATGAAACCAATCCTGATTCACTCAACTTCAAAGATAAAATTGTTATCGTTGCCGTTACAGCACCTGGTGTGATGCAAGTCGCTTCAACGCCCCTGAGCAGCGTACTTCCAGCGACTTTAATTCACGCAACTGTTTTAGAAAATTTGATCAACCAAAATTATCTAAAAGAAATTCCATTATTTGTCCATTGGATAATTATCCTTTTTCTGGTCGCAAGCGTCTGGCTATTATTTCGAGTCAAACAAAAAGCTCATCTTATCTTCGGTCTTATAGGGGTACTTTTCGGATATTGGATCATCTCAATTATTGGATTTAGCTTCACGAATAGAATTATACCGTTGTTCTATCCAACATTGGCCTTATTGTTAACCATTACATACTTAGAAACTAGAAAAAACATTGAGCGGAGCCTGGAAGAATACGCTTTGAGAGTTTTGTTGAGTGAACAAATCAGAAACAGGGAATCCCAGCTTGAAGGCGCCAGATCCAAACTAACAGATGTTCAAACCCAATTGAATGAAGAGACAATCATTACCGAACAGAGTCAGCAGTTAGCAGAAGAAAGAGAAACGACCATTCGCAAGTTAGAAAAACAATTAAGGGATTTGCAAACTTACATCATTCCTGCAAAACAAAAGCTTGAATTTGCCGAAATTATTTATGCTAAAAACAGCAAGATGACTGATATTCTGGAATTGGTTGCTACGGTTAGTTCTGATAACATACCAGTTTTAATCATGGGCGAAACTGGAACGGGTAAGGAAATGATTGCTCGCGCCATTCACAATTCCAGTAACAGAAAGAAAGCTCCTTTCGTTGCCATTAACTGTGGTGCGCTATCCGAAACACTGCTCGAAAGTGAATTATTCGGTCACGAAAAAGGAAGTTTTACTGGTGCCCATTCCAGGCGTCGCGGCAGGTTTGAGCTGGCAGATGGCGGCACAATTTTTTTGGACGAGATCACTGAAACATCACCCGCCTTTCAAACCCGATTGTTACGGGTGTTGCAAGAATCCAGTTTTGAGCGAATAGGCGGTGAGCAAACCATAAAAGTCGAAATTCGAATTATTGCAGCAACCAATAAAGATTTGCAAGTCGAAATGGAAAACAATCGATTTCGTGCCGATCTGTTTTATCGTTTGAATGGATTCCCGATTACCATTCCCCCATTGCGTGAACGCCAGGATGATATTCCGCTGCTGTCATTCCATTTTTTGAAAAAATATAATTATAAATCTATTACAAGTTTTTCTGATCAGGCGATGGAAATTTTAAAAGACTACTCCTGGCAGGGAAATGTCCGAGAATTGGAAAACATTATTCGTCGTGCAGCGATATTGGCACAGGCTGAAAAGCGAGATATTATTCGGGAAAGCGATTTACCAGCAGAAATCCTAAAAAGCAAGTCCCAGCAAGCTATTCAAACGGATTATAAGCCGTTTGAAGAACAGATACTTGAAATGTTAAGGTCTTTTGAATTCTCCCGCTCAGCAATTACTCAAACTGCCAAAGCACTGGGGAATAAAGATCGTGGCACCATTACTGAATATTTTAGAGGGATTTGTTTTGAAAATTTGGTGAATTCAGATTTAAATATTGAAGCGGCAGCCAAATCAATTACTGATTCGACTGAACCTGAAATTATTGATAAAGTCAAAACAAAAATCAGTGAATATTTAAATAATCTTCAACTATTATCAACCGATTCTGAGACCATAGAATTCAATTCCGATGAACTACCCTCCGCATTCAAAGGTCTGCCGAAAAAATATCATCCATATTTGCAGCAGGTGCTTGAAAATATCGATAAGATACGAAAGTAACCGTCACTTTAGAACCTACGCGTCTTTAGGGACTTCGCCCTAAAGACAATGCCCCTTCGGGGCGTAAACATTAAATAAATTAAATATTATTTAAGTTGCTTGATCCAATAATAGTAATTCAACGCAGAGGCGCAGAGTTGCGCAGAGCTATTTTTTTTCTCAGCGTACTTTGCGCCTCTGCGTTAAGTTAGAAATTTAATAAATAACAACAACAAATTATCGACAACAAACTGGTCGATGTTGCGCGATAAGTGCATAATACTTATTTTAATAAATAAAAGGTATAATTGTTAGCAAATACCGATATGAGCGCATAAGTGCCTGTTACCCTAATTAGCTCATT
>CBFDBN010000275.1:0-5648 GCA_965603055.1 uncultured bacterium
CCAAAATATTAGAACAAAACGTATTTTTGAAAACGTTGTTTGAATCTGTCCCAATAGGCGTCATGCTAATTGACTCTGAAGGCCAGGTTAAGCATGTGAATAATTTTATGAGACAGGCATTTGGTGTTTCCGATGCAACGCTCATCGACAAAGCTATGGGTGAAGTTATTAAGTGTGCTAATGTCGTTGGAAGGAATGTTGCCTGCGGTAAAGGAAAAAATTGCAAAAATTGTCAGCTTGTCAAACCATCATTGGCAGCTATTGAAGGAATGCATTCACTTCGTCAAAAAGCCGAGATGCAGCTTCGACTTGGGGAAAATGTTGAAGATAAAATCTTGATTATAACGACCGCTCCGTTTGAATATGAGGATGAAAAATATGCCATCCTTCTTTTAGAAGACATTACCGAGTTATCTAAATACCGCCGTGGTTTTAAGATGTTGAAAAATACCACAGGCTTTGTGGGACGTGATCCCAAAATATTGAAGCTGCGGGAAAAGATCAGCACACTTGCCGGGGTGATTTACCCGGTATTCATTCAAGGCGAGAGCGGTACCGGCAAAGAATTAGTTGCCAATGCCATCCATGACGAAAGTCCCGGAAGAGACAGGTCTTTTATTGCTGTCAATTGTGGTGCATTGCAAGAGAGTCTACTTGAAAGCGAGCTGTTTGGTCATGTCAGGGGGGCTTTTACTGGAGCTGTAAATAACAGAAAAGGGCGCTTTGAGCTTGCCGACGGGGGAACGATTTTCCTCGATGAGATCGCTGATACTTCCCCGGCAATGCAGATTAAGTTGCTGCGTGTATTGCAGGAAGGTATTATTGAGCCAGTTGGCAGTGAAAAAGCGATTAAGGTTAATGTCAGGGTTATCAGTGCGACAAATAGAAACCTGAGAAAAGAGGTTGCTGAAGGTAGATTTCGAGAAGATCTTTTCTATCGACTCTGCGTGATTCCACTTTTCATTCCTCCATTACGTCAACGACGGGGAGATATTCCGCTATTGGCTGAGTACATCCTGAATACGGTTATTTACGAATTAGGTCGAGAGCCAGTTACCCTGTCAGATTCTGCCCTTGCGGTCATGTTGGATTATGACTGGCCAGGGAACGTCCGTGAGCTTCAAAATGCCATACAATTCGCCATCGTGCAGTGCAAAGGCGCGGTGATTGCCCCGGAACACTTACCCCCAATCCTTTTAAATAAGAATGTCGTTAAGCAAAAGAAACCCAAAAAGACCCGGAAAAGAAAAATTGATATTAAAAGTGTGGAACAGGCACTTGTCCAGGCAAAAGGCAATAAAGTAAAAGCCGCCAACATTCTGGGCGTTTCCCGGGCAACGCTTTATCGTTTTCTCGATGCCAATGGATTTTTAAAATAAATGTAACACAAACAAGATGTTTGTGTTACATTTAGATGTAAAACAGACAATCCTGTCTGTTTGGTGTGGTGGGTAATCGCGCCTGATTAATCCTCACATATTATCCATTATCAAAGCGATATTATTTTTAACTATTTAAATTCTCAAAAAATACAACTGTCTCATTTCAATTAAATGATACATCTATTTCTTTAATGAGTACTGATTATCTCATTAATTTATAATTTGTTACTGACACCTTTTATTCAGCTTTTATCAAAAAATTCTTTAAAAAAATGTCTCAAAAAATTAAATAAAATGAGACACACATAAAAAAAATGAAAGTTAAAAGATTGTTAGTCCATGAATAATAGCTGCTTAAATAGTGCAAATTAAAATATAGTAAAATTTGGTATGCTTTTTGTTAAATATTAACATTACGTTATGTGAATACAAAAAAGAACATTTAAGAAATTAGAAGGAAAGTTATTATTGATGAATAGAACAATTCAAATTATAAGCAATCTGGTTAATTTGTCAAATGGTAAAAAATCCGTGCGGACGTTAATCAAAGAGAACGAGACCCTGCAATCCATTTTACACAGTCTTGGAGAGGGTGTAATCGTAGCCGACCAGGGTGGAAAATTTCTCTATTTTAATCCCACTGCTGAGAATATATTAGGAATTGGTTCACAAAATGTTGAATCAAAAGAATGGTCGTCGGTTTATGGGATTTTTTACCCGGACAAAGTTACTCAATATCGATCAGAGCAGTTGCCATTAGCTCGCGCCATAAAAGGCGAAAAGGTATCAAATGAGCTTATATTCATTAGGAATCCAAAACGCCCTGAAGGTATATTTATTGAAGTCTCAGCAAGTCCATTGAGGGATACCCGAGGCGTTGTAAAAGGTGGTACCGTTATCGTTCGCGATATCTCAAAAATCAAACAGGCGGAGCAATCCCAACAACAGAGTGAAGAACGGGTCAGGTTACAGTTTAAAGGATTTCCAATCCCAACGTATGTCTGGCAGCGCCGGGAAAATGATTTTTTCCTGGTTGATTTTAATAAGGCAGCTAAAGTATTCACCAGGGGCGAGGTACAAAAGTTTTTAGGTGAAAGCGTGAATAAAATATATGCAGACTCGCCAGAAATCCGGGCTGACTTCTTGAAATGTTATACTGATAAAGCAAGGTTCAGGCGGGAGATGCCTTCCTACCGACTTCGAATTACGAACGAGAATAAAGAAATGATTTTCAACTATGTTTTCGTGCCACCCGACCTGGTCATGCTTCATACGGAAGATATCACGGAACAAAAGAAGAATTATGAAGCATTGAAGAAACTTTCCAACGCGGTTGAACAAACGGCTGATAGTGTTATTATCACCAATAAGATGGGCATAATCGAATACGTCAATCCAGCGTTTGAAGCAACTACCGGTTATAGCAGAGAGGAAGCCCTGGGACAGACCCCCAAGTTACTTCAATCCGGCAAACACGATAAGGCATTCTATAAACATTTATGGGAGACCATTTCGAGCGGGAAGCCGTTCCGGGGAACGATTATCAATAAAAAGAAGAATGGCGAGTTTTACTGGAGCGAACAAACTATCACGCCCATGAAAGATGATGCCGGGAATATTACCAATTATGTTTCCGTGTTAAAGGATATAACTGCGCTGCGGGAAAAGCAAGAACAAGAATTTCAATTGCGTATTGCCCACGAATTACAACAACGACTATACAATTCAAACGTTTCAGCGCCGGGATTTGATATTGCCGGGGCAACGTATTCGGCGGTCGAGACCAATGGCGATTATTTCGATTTTATTGCAATGCCTGATGGTTGCATCGGAATTGTTGTGGGAGATGTCAGTGGACACGGCATCGGGGCAGCGCTGGTTATGGCACAAACCCGCGCTTATTTGCGCGCTTTTTCAAAAGTAGAATCCGATCCTGGCACCTTGCTAACCTTACTCAACCAGGAGCTCGCGGCTGATCTTGACATGGAGCATTACGTCACCCTTATATTGGTTCGACTCGATCCACAACAAAAAGTGCTGGATTACGCCAGCGCTGGACACCTGCCAGCTTACCTGTTAAACGATTCTGGTGAGGTTAAAACTGTCATGGAGAGTACCGGTATTCCCCTGGGAGTTATGCGGGATTATAAATTTACTAGAGGCGAATCTGTCAAGCTATCTGCTGGGGATACTGTCTTTCTTCTTACCGATGGAATAACGGAGGCACAGGCGCTGGATGAAACAGAATTTGACTTTGATCGAGCTATTGATGTGGTCAGGTCCCATCAACATGCCTCTGCTCGCCAGATTTTACAACAGCTTTACCAGGAAGTTCGTTCTTTCTCCAACAACAAGCCCCAGGAGGATGATATTACTTCTGTGATTTGTAAAGTGGATTCTTGAGTAATTGATCTGGATGAAGGGCTGGAGCAATGGATTATTACAAAGAAAAAAACATCACTCCAAAGTTCTATTCGCTTTTAGACTGATTCCATCCCGATAGGATCGGGATGGAATCAGTAACTCCATTAATCCAACGCTCCATTATTCCCAATCCCTTTTTATCTACTATTTCCATCAGATATGTTGATCATATTGAACCACTCACTACTAACTATTCACCACTCACCAATCACCAAATAACAACATTTTAACATAAAAAGCTTTGACAAATTCAAAAAAAATGATTATAATGTAGCGCAGACAATCCTGTCTGCGTCAAATTATCTGGTACCAAACAAAAACTGTTCACAAACAAAATTGTTTGTGTTACGATTCGGAAGCTGGTCGCAAACAGGATGTTTGCGTTACGAGTTGTTAAAATTAGCAGAAAGGATTCGCATCATGAACGGCAACATGCTAAAAAGATTGTTCTTACTTTGGGGGATTTTCTGTATCACATTGATGATTGCCTGTGGCTCGTCACAAAAAACAGTGAAACAAACCACGCTCTCATCGCCACAGACCAATTTAAATTTTTTGCTTCTGGAATTAAAAGAAAATCCCCGGGATCCCAATGTTTACTATAAGCTCAGCAAAGTCTATGCTGAATTAGACAGTATCGATTATGCGCTGGTGACAATTGACTCGGCGCTGGGGCTCGATCCAGAATTCAACTCGGCGAAATTGCTGCGAGGCAGTTTGTTACTAAAAAAGAATCGGATCAAAGAAGGCTACACTGAATATCTTGAAGTGCTAAAAAGCCAAACCGGTGATGAATATGTGGAACAAATTCGTCTAAACATGGGACAGCCCTTTCCAATTTATCAATTGACCAGTGGTGATTATAACAATGCATTCCCCTGTTTCAGTCCAGACGATAACCGAGTTGCGTTTCAATCCGATCGGGATGGCAACTGGGAAATCTATCTCATGGATGCTGATGGCGCCCAGGCGGTTAGGCTAACCAATCACCAAGCCCAGGATGAAATGCCGGTATTTGGATCGGACAATAACATTATTTCGTTTACTTCAACGCGGGATGATTCGATCCATAAAGGACGCCTGGATAAAACCCGAAATATCTTTTTGATGGATATTGTTGCGGGGACTGCAGCTCGAATTGAAGGACATGAAGCGGACAATTGGTATCCAGCTTTGGTTCGGCATGGCGATCAGGTGGTTTTTGTCTCCGAGCGAGATGACCTGAGAGAGGTGCCTTTTCATGAAAAATGGAGTGACATTTATATTCGTGATTTGAAAAATTCATCCATTTTACGTTTGACACAAAATGAAGCCGATGATGGCTCTCCTTCTGTCTCTGCCAATGGCAAATGGATTTTATTTACATCCAATCGAACCGGCAGTTTCCAGGTCTATCGCATGGATTTGAAGGGAAACATGGTTGAGCAACTCACTTTTATGGAAGGCAATTGCGGCGCACCTCATTTTTCTCATGATGGAAAACTGATCACCTTTTTCGCTGAAGTCAATGGTAATTATGAAATTTTTATCATGGATCATACCGGAAAAAATGTAACACAACTGATCAATGATCCAGCACAGGATAGTTATTCCAGTTTTTCACCAGATAAGCGGAAGATTGTTTTCCACTCCAATCGAACTGGAAAGTACCAGGTTTATTGGATCGATCTGATGAATCCATTGCGACACGACGACCTGGTCAGGGGACTGGAAGAAAAGATTGCATTGATGGAATAGGGGATTGTTGGAATATTGGGTAACTAAATTAATTGTCAATTGAGAATTGACAATTGTCAATTGACAATGTACCAAAGGCACATCTACCTCTGGCATGATTGACAA
>CBFDBN010000276.1:0-5636 GCA_965603055.1 uncultured bacterium
GTCCCGCTGGTAGTTTACCAGCCACCAGCGTTTCAATTTCTTGTCCGGTTATACTGTAAATTTTTATTGTCACATACTCAGTATGGGGCAAATAAAAAATAATCGCCGTTGATTGATTAAATGGATTAGGGAAATTTTGAGATAATTGAAAATTACCTGGATTTATTATTTCATTCTTAGGTCGAACCGATGTAACCAATCCGGCACCATCGCCAACGACCTCAATTTCACTCATCTGGTTAGTTCCAACCCCCTTTTGGTGTAGCAATTCGAGATAATTATCGCACTGTCGAACGCCGTCGGGTAATTGCAGTTGCTCAGCCCCAGGATCATTTCCCATAAGATAGGACGCAATACTATCAGTTGCGATAGGATCCTTGCCAGCCAACAGAACATGATTTTCCGCTGTTATAAACGTGGGATTCCAGGCACCTTCTCCTCCAACTGCGTTCTTGATGCCATCTATCACTGCAAGATGAACAGGTCGAGCCAAATTTAAATCGCAAATCGAATGAGGCAAATGGATTCCAATATCACCCCCTTCAAAATGGAGTTTAGAACGCATACCATCCCACATATTCTGCATATAAAATTGTATCGGGACAATTCCAATTTGATTTTTTAACGAATGCGTCACCCCGGCTTCATAATGTTGCTTCATTTTGGGAATTGATACATAAACATCAACATCAGCAAGAATTTGGTTGAGCTTAAAAGAGTCATAAAAGAAACGGTTTTCTCCAACTTCTTTATCGATGAAATCCGAATAAGGTTCTTTGTTGTTTAAATTTACCAACTGTGTACCCAGGCTTTGCTGTACGTCAAGATAGCCAAAATTGTTGTAGCACGCATCATCCCAGAGAGCCTCGACGAAGTAAATATCATTGGCGTTAACGCCAATGTCAATGATCAGCTCACCGACTGCTCGAACGACTTCTGGATGTGTCCACATACTATCACGAATATCTACCCCATTCAATCGCTCATGGTTTGCCCAACTTGATCCGCCAGTGAGATTTATTTTGATTGCAACTTTATCACCCGGCTTCACAACATCTCCAACACCGCCAATTGATTCGAAAAGATGCTGCACTCTCTGTTTTATTAAAGAACGATCGTAGTTATCAGCTTCGGTTACTGCCACCTGGGCTAAGAATGAGGAAATACTTTCGTGTCCATAAGCATTGATATTTGTTGACGTAATGGACGGCGCAACAAGCAAACCAGCCGTCGTTAAACCAAGTGTACTTAAAAACTCACGTCTCGAAAATTTCTTGTTTGGAAAATCATCACCATTGTTGTTTTTCATTTTCGACTTCCATTCTTTCTATTATCATAAAAAGTGTCTACTTATTTTATAGATTACTAATTATTTTTTGATGCTTCGGCATTTACTAATGTCGAAGCATCGTTACACAAAACAATTCAGCTTTATAATAATAAGTGAGTTGTGAAGTGAAAAAGAATTAAGCCATCTCAATTTCCTTCAAATCAGGGACTAATAAGTTAATGATAAACAAAGCTATCAAATATACCGATCCAGCAATGATAAATGGGATTATATAGCTGCCGGTAAACTCGAGGACAAATCCAGTTATATTTGCTATAAACATTCCGCTGATAGCCCCGGCCGTACCACCAAGCCCCACAACTGAAGCCACAGCCTTTCGTGGGAACATGTCCGAAACTGTCGTGAACAGGTTTGCCGACCAGCCCTGATGTGCTGCTGTAGCCAGGCTTAAGAAAGCAACAGCAATCCAGACGCTTGATGCCTGTGATGCGAACATGATTGGAGTTACACAAAGAGCACAGATTAACATGGCTGTTTTTCTTCCCCGGTTGATCGACCAACCACGCTTAATAAAGAAAGAAGACAACCATCCCCCGCCGATGCTCCCGACATCAGCCATGACATAGATAACGATTAGCGGCGGGCCAATTTTGTCTAATGTAATCCCAAAATTTTCATTCAAAAATTTTGGAATCCAGAATAAATAGAACCACCAGGCAGAATCAGTTAAAAACTTGCCGCTGGCAAAAGCCCAGGTACCTTTGTACTTTAACAATTGTTTCCAGGGTATTTTCACCGGTGTGTCTGGGGGATCGGATTGAATATATTCGAGCTCTTTTACTGATAGCTTCTTATGCCTTTCTGGTTTTTCATAGAACAAGAACCAGAATATCAACCATAGCAGTCCAATTGCCCCTGTAAAAATGAACGCTTCCTGCCATCCCCAGGTCAGTGTAATCCAGGGGACAACCAGGGGAGCAACTATGGCACCGACATTTGAACCCGCATTAAATAGACCAGTTGCGAAAGCGCGTTCTTTTTTGGGAAACCATTCTGCCACGGTTTTAATCGCTGCCGGAAAATTGCCAGCTTCAAAAAGACCTAATGCAAACCGTGCAAAGCCAAATCCGAAGACAGTTCTAGCAAGTGCATGTCCTATCGCTGCTATGCTCCAGCCGATTAGTGCAAATGCATATCCTATTTTTGTGCCTATAACATCTATTATTCTGCCTAACAATGGCAAACCCAATGCATAAGCAGCCGTAAAAGCAGCCACGATATAACCATAGTCAATATCGCTCCAGCCAATTTCATTTTGCAGAGTAGGTGCAAGAATACCTATAACCATTCTGTCGAGATAGTTTATCGTTGTTGCAAAAAAGAGCAAAGCGACAATCGTCCAGCGAAAATTTCCGACTTTTACTTTTCCAGAACCAGTACTGTTTTCTAAATTGTTCATCTCTTCTCCTTAAAGGTGTCATCTGCTAATTTTTCGAAAAATTTGAGGACAAGTTTCGCTAATTTAAGCAGCTTGATTTTACTTCAGTTAAAATTAGCGAAATTGGAAAAATTAGCAGATTCAGCAGTTTTTAAAATGCATAGTTATTTTAAAGTTAGTATGGCGGCTGCTTCTCGATATAAGAAAAAATTGACATAACTGCGCGTATCCGCCAGGATTTTTATAACCTGTGTGGTATCATAATACCCTTCGCAACATCCTGTTATCGGATATGTGCCACATTGAATTTGAAACCAGTATTGGCCCCAACCGTCAGAAATTGCTAACAGGCTATCACCTAAAAACACTTTTCGATCGGGGACATCGTATTGTAAAGTCTTTGCCTGGATCGTTGCACCAGTAATGTCATTAAATATCTGCTTCGCATCCCAATCTACCAGAAAGGGATTGGTCTGGATATTTTGATTAAACAGGGTAACATCCTGAAATTCACCATAGATTCTGCCAGTTGAAGAATCAGGTGTTAGATAAAAATCATGGATTAGCGTTTTTCCACCCAACACTTGAACTTGTTCTGTGGTATCCCGATAATTAATGGCTGAGCAGGTTAATTGATAGGTTCCTTCTTCAATAGGAGCAATCACATAATTCCCATTTTCATCGGTTGTGGCTAAAAGACTATCATCAATAAAAACGTACGCCAAATGAATGGTAGATAAATTACCCGGCAAAATACTCTTTACGTTTCCCTCTATCGTACCACTAGTCGGTTTGGGTTCGGTGGATTTATCATCACAATTTGTCATCATAAGTAAAAAACCTATTTCCAGCAACAATATTAAACACACTTTTTTCACCATCAATTCCTTTCACCTAAACTTGAAAATCCTACATCTAAACCTGACCGTTACCTGCCATCTAGCGGATGACAGTCACGTGATAATTGGTTATTTGCTCAATATCATTTTTTTAGTTTGTACGAAAGATTGTTCACTATTTCTCGTCATTATTTTGTAAAGGTATATTCCCGACGGCGCTGGGAGACCATTGTCCATTTGACCATTCCATCTTTGCAAATAGTATCCCGCTTCCTGGTATTCATCAAGAAGCGTTCTGATTTTCTGACCGGCAATATTATAAATACTTAAATTGACTCGTGAGGGAGTAGAGATTTTGTACTCAATATTGGTTGTTGGATTAAATGGATTGGGATAATTCTGGTACAGGGTAAAATCATTAGCAGTTGTAAATAAAACTGTATTTTTTTCGTGGATAGCAGTAGCATTGTAATTAGATAGTAACTCGATCCCTTGTTCAATGCCAAGATTTCGTGAGTATTTTTTTTCTATGGGGTTATTCCAATGTTCATGAGCGCCCATACTTCGAGGAAGCGATGTGCCATCATTTTCTGGATCGTAGATGATACCAGCAGGCCAATTTAAAGAATCGGCTGCCTGGTGTAAAAAATCATCAACTGCCGGGTAATGTGGGAAAGGCCCATGATCATCACGAAAATCAAAACCACCTTCAGTCGGATGATTTTTATCAAATTCATAAAATAAAAAATCAAAACAAACAGATTGAATAGCTACGGGATCCTGAGAGAAAAATAGCGAAGATGGCCAATCATTATTAAACGGTTCCATTCTCCACTTAATCGGAGGATGCCCCCAGTTTATGGAACTCCATAATCCATCAACGAGATGCAAGATCGTTTTTCCGCCAAGATCTTTATGTCCCATAATATCCACAAAACAGCGATAAACTCCATATTCCCCGTTAGAGGTATCGGCTGTTCCTTCCGGACAGGGTAAACTAGGATGCCAAGCCCAGGCACCACCATCCGTAAGAACAAATGTACCAAAATGATTTTTACTTGAAATAGAAATTCCGGCACGATGGTGTTTTTTAAATACCGGGATGTTAATCATATAATTAGCTTCCAGGTACTTATCAATCATTCCATCCACAACACTTCCGTCACTGGCAAATATTTCAGAAGTAGAAGACTCGGATAGCGTCGTGCGTCCAGGGCTAAATCCCCAGTATTCTACATCTGAGAAATCTCCATGACATTTATTCCAGAATACAGTCTCAAAATCTTTACCCGGATCACCAATGCCAATATCAGCCTGTGCAACACCTGCCACATTGACTAACTGATCCAATACAGCATATACAGTTTGCGGTGATGTGTTTACTGCACTCTCACCATATTTCCAAGAATTAGCATAACCATTTAAATTAATTTTAATAACAATTTTTTCTCCTGCCGTATATCCAATATCTCCTCTACCATGGGTTCGATTATAATATTTAAATATGGCATCCCAGGCAGCAGCATCTGTTTTTTCACCGGTCAGCATTTGTAATCCATCAGATACCATCTTGTTTACCACACTCTGATCAGTATTATTATCCATTGACCAATAATTAGTTCTGGTATTTGGACAATTTTCGTTTGTTGCATCTGGATCATTAATCCAGACAACACGACCGGGAAATATACCTTTGCCTTCACCCATGGGTTGATTGGGACCTTCTAAAGTTTTTTCCTGATAAGCAGCGTATATTTTTTTGTCAGTTTTTAAATAAGCAGAAACACCAAGTATTATTCCTAACAAGAAAGTTATCGAAAATAAAATATATCTTGATTCATGTAGATATTTCTTTGCTTTTTTGAAAACAAATATAGATGAAGTAAGACCTAATAAATAAACAATAAAAGTTGATGCGATTGGCGCTGCGGCCCTCATACACGGATATGCAGCCCGACTCGGCTTGGGAATAACTCGAATAAGAAACCAGATAAGTGATAATAACCCAATCACTGGAAAGAACAATTTTTTAATCAATTCTTTCATTCGATACTCCTGATTTAAACAT
>CBFDBN010000277.1:0-5574 GCA_965603055.1 uncultured bacterium
GTCACTGGCGGATCGGATTGTCATGATCGGCTGCTACGACCGCTTGGCGTTGAGGGTGTGACTAAAGAAGAATTAAATGTGATCATGGAAAAAATTTCATCTTTAAAGTAATCCATCAAAATGTTTGAAACATTTGATTGATTAGTGGGTATTAGGAATCTACATCAATTGTAAATTGAGAATTGACAATTATCAATTCACAATAAGTTATTGAATAAACACCTTAAATTATCTGCTTTAGTATTCCGAAGATTATTTGGATATGTGCAACAGAATACAGTAAAGGATCGAATGAAGTTTAGCCTAAGATTTACAATTTTATTGGTTTTGCTGATTTTTTCAGGCAGTTTCTTTATTCAAACGAATGTAGTATTTGGTCAAGCTAATTCAGACAGCGCTTCCCATCTCGTTGAGGTGATAAACCGATTCGAGGTTTCCTTTGTTGAAACGCTGAAGGAATGGGATGCGCCAGGAGCGGCTGTTGCTATTGTAAAGGATAATCAGATCATTTACATTAATACTTATGGAGTGAGAGAAGTCGGACTGCCCGAAAAGGTGGATATTCACACTGCTTTTCGGCTGGCATCGGTTTCAAAGGGTTTTGCTTCAGTGTTAACAGGATTTCTGGTTAAAGATGGGGTTTTGAATTGGGATGATAAAGTGAATAAATTCCTGCCCCGGTTCGCCTTGAAAAATTCCTGGGAAACCAAAAACTTAACTATTAAAAATCTGCTCAGCCATACAACTGGTTTACCAGCCCATACTTACACCAACTTATTGGATGATGATATACCGCTGGGGGATATTTATCAGAAGCTTAAAGATATTTCCTTGATCGCTCCCGTGGGCAAAATTTACAGTTATCAAAATGTTGTATATAGTCTGATCAGTGATATTATCAAATCTGCGACTGGCAAAGAGTATTCAGATTTATTGAATGAACGTATTTTTCAGCCATTGGGCATGTTTGATGCTTCTCTTGGTAAAGAATCTTTTTCAGCTTTTAACAACTGTGCCAAACCGCACATTCAGCAAGGTTTTGGTTGGATAGCCACTGAAGTTAAACCGGGATATTATAATGTTCTTCCAGCAGCCGGAGTCAATGCCAGTATTCTGGATATGGCAAGGTGGCTTCGAGCCATGATGGGCGGGGCACCAGAAACGATCTCACCAGAAGTGATTCAGCAAGTAACATCCCCAGTTATTAAAACACCTCAAGAAAAAAACAAATATCGCTGGAGAGACCGGCTGCGAGATGCTCATTATGGATTGGGTTGGCGAATCTACAATTATGCCGGGACAACTATTGTCTATCACGGTGGCTGGGTTCAAGGTTTTCGGGCTGAAATGGGATTCATACCAGACCAGAAAGTGGGTATCGTTGTCCTTTTAAACTGTGAAAGTATGGTAGCCAATCTTTTTTTGCCATCATTTTTTGATCTGTATTTAAACCTGGCTGAATCAGAATCAACGCAATGTAGCAATTGATAATTCTTAAAAAATTAAGTAGGTAATTAAGCTTCGTCAAAACCACTCGATTGTTTGTAATCATTTTATTTCCAGTTGTATCCAATTCTTCGTTAAACACAAAAAATAGGTCGCTGCCTGGCGTATGGATGAAATGCAATAGAAAATTACCAAGAATGGTCTCGCTGTCGTCATTCCATTGAACAAAGATATTTGTTGAATTTTGAGTATGTAAGGACGGGGTGAGATTCCGAACTTAAATTGAGTTATTCGAATTCCAATGTGAGCGATAAATTCCATTTGTTGTTTAACGGTAATATAATTTATATTTATCATTCAAAAAATGCAAGTACATTTTACTATTTTATTTTTGAAAAACCTGGATTTCTTACAAAGTAATATCCTAATTAAATCATCTAAGGTTTTTCCCCCGGGGTAATTAACACATTTACTGGCGGGACCGGTGAAACAAAATCTCCGGATATCATCGAATCATAAAATTTCCAATTATTGAAATCATAGACAAGCGTTTTGTTATTTTTCGAAATAGTCATAACATTGTTATTCCATGAGATCAATTTATTGCCACGGTAATCTATCGTTTCCATTCGTTTAAATGGAAAATTCCAGATTGGTTCATCATTCACTTTGCCGCCGCTTACACTGGTATCAATTACATAACCGCGACTGGTTCGAAAATAATTTGCATTTAATTCACAACGGTTCCTCACTGCATCCTTGAATTCTTGAAAAGATGGATAGCAGTGATCGGCATTCACATTGGGATCAATAATCACCACTTCCATTGCAGCGGTTCGACTATTATCAATCCGCAAAGCGACGGCAACATCCGCCTCCTTGAAAAAATTCCAGCCTGAATTGATAAAATAATCTTGAGCATATTGACTGGCTGGCTTGAGCTGGTCCTGACCAATATCAAAGCTATTGCCATCCTGGCAGACATGGACATGGGCATCAGCCCAGAATTTAAAGTAAGCAGCGTTTTGAAACTGGAACATTCGCCCCGAGCCTATTGTTGTATACTCACTTAACAATTCATTTGGATCAGCAGTGTTATCACTCTCATCAATCCATAGTCGAAACGGCTGACCGTTCCTGGAGCCATTGGTATCCTCAGAATAAATAGTTAGTTGCCATCTACTTCCATCATTTCCGCTGCCACCAAGATTAAAATATTTTGTTACAAATGTCCATTTGCCATAAGCCGGATCTGAATTAACCAGATTATTCTCCTGGTGAATATGCCAGTAACTGTTTGGCTCATCCCAGAGAGTACCTAAATCATCGATCAATTCTGGTAATCGGTAACTACTGACATACGCATCTCCATCATCACACGTGCCTCCTTTGTCAACTCCGAAATATGCATAATATAGCGATCTCAATAAAGCATGGGTGATATTAAAGCGATAGATTCTTCCTGATGTACCGCCGTGATGATTGGCTGAAAAATCCATCACCTGGTCGAGCAACAACAGATCAAGAACCATCTTAGCCCGTTTTTTCATTTCCTTGCCATCAGGATCAGGTCGCCCACCTAGCCGATCCAGGGGGCGATCCGCAAAATCATGAAGTAACAGCAGGGAATGAATCGCCAATCCCACGTAGTTTCCGTCCAGTTCGCTACTACCCTGTTTTGCCCAGGTATCAAGGGCATGAAAAAGCCAGTCACGCGAAAGTTCAAAGGTGTTGTAATAATTTCCCGGGTGGTAGGTCTTGCTGGTATAAGAAGACGTAAACTGAATATCATCGAAAGTCCCAGTTGGCCATATTACCTCAGCTTCACGATCGTATTCCAGTGTATGTAGAAATGCAGTTACGGTTCGTTGCGGCTGGGTTGATTTTGCCCAGCTTCGCGTATTGAGGTGATGTTTATCATAAACGTTAGAACTGAGCAATTTTTTCAGTTCTTCCCAATCCCCTGGGTATGGATACGAAGCATCTTTTAATATATGTTCATACTGGTAGAAAATTCGTGAGATGTGGAGCCCGGTTCGACAACCTGCTTTACCGCGATCGGCATACATTTCCACTAATTGATTATGGAGCCTACCCAATTCAGGATGGCTATCTTTAATATAAATATTTTGTTCCAACCAGGCAAAAAGATATGGTCGCCCAAAATGGATTCTTGTGTCAAAGCTTCCATTTAATGTAGCACCATCGCGATTTAACCATGACTGTTTTCGTTGTTCAAAAGTTGTCATCGGAAATTGAGACAGCAATTGAATTGGAAAAATGGTACAAAACCATATTACCCCTATTGCTCGATATAAAAAATATTTTTTGGGAGCCATATTTTCACCATAACCTCTAATGCTTTGAAGAGTCAATTTTTAATATATATTATCCTTAATTCAATGTCAATAAGATAAGGAAATTTTCACCGATTCCATCCGCTCTATGGCGAATGGAATCGATAGGCTTAACACAATGACATTGATCCTTAATTTGCAAAAAATATTCCACTTAAAAATATTAACCATTTTAGTAATTGATATTAATGGAATTAGTTGTTCTTTTTCATCTATAAAATGATTAATTACAAGCTTTATTCCACAAAAATTGTATTTCAGATATGTTATTCCTGGCAATAATTGATATTGCTTCTTGTCTATAATTTTATTATATTACTTTTCTTCAAGGAGCAGTGAGCTTAGATAATATCGTTGGGTGTGATGCATATTGCTTATGTCCCACACCCCGTTGCCTCAGGCTAAGATAAAAAATTATTTGTCATACTGAAAAACCAATCAAGGAAAAACCATGGACATTCAAAACCGACTGGCTGAACGTGCTAAAGATAAATCTCCTTCTGCGATACGAGAGTTGATAAAGTATATGAAAATTGATGGGATGATCTCATTAGGTGGTGGCTATCCCAATCCTGACACCTTTGTTTTTGATAAAGTTAAAATTCATTTTAAAGGGGGACAGGAGATTGAGATTAGTGGTGAAGAATTAACAGCAGCCTCTCAATATGGTCCCTCTGATGCGCATTCAAATTTGAAAAAGGAATTGCAGGGCTGGCATAAATTTAAAGATGATGTTAATTTAAAAGATGATCAGCTTGTGGTGCTCAATGGCTGCCAGGAAGGTTTGTTTATTATGGCTTATCTTTTCACCAATCATAACGATCAAATTATCATTGAAGAGCCAATTTACCCTGGCACACTGGCAGCTTTTCGTTCTTTTACTAAAAATTTTGTTGCCATTCCCCTTGACTCCCACGGGATGCAGACAGAAATTCTCGAAGAAAAATTGGAAAAAATCGAAATGACCGGGGTAGCCCTGCCGAAATTTATTTATACGATACCCAATGGGCACAACCCGGGTGGAGTTACTTTGTCTCTTGAGCGTCGCAAACACTTGCTGGATATTACAAACCGATATGATTTATTCGTTCTCGAAGACGATCCATATCAATTGGTCAAACTTGATAACAAACCAGCACTTCCAACTTTGCAATCATTGGACAAACATGGCAGGGTTATTCGCCTGGATAGTTTTTCCAAAATATTTGCACCGGGGCTTCGAATCGGCTATGTCTCAGGCCCGGCTGAAGTGATGCGTCAATTTGTGCTGTTCAAGCAATCGGCAAATATACATACCAGCACTTTTATCCAGGTTATTTTGCTGCGATACCTGCAAGCTGCTGGTTTTCAACAGTTTCGAGAATTAATTAAAAAGAATTGTGAATCCTATCGAACTAATCGAGATGCCATGGTTTCTGCCGCGAAGAAATATTTACTGCCAGAAATCAAATACAATATCCCCAATGCCGGCATGTTCATCTGGTTTGAATTACCGAAGGAATGTAATGCCCGGCGAATGATTGATGAACAGTGCGAAGATTTAAAAGTGTTGTTGGTTCCTGGCGATGCTTTTTCATCGCAAAACGGCTGTAAAAATTTTATGCGCGCCAGCTTCAGTTTGGTTACACCAGAACAGATCGATGAAGGAATGCGGCGGTTTGCAGAAATGATTAAGAACGAGTTGCACCGATGAATTAGGTAATTAGGTAGCCGGGTAATCAGGTAATTACTAAACCGTAAACTTCTTGCATATTGGGCAAAGATTTTTTGA
>CBFDBN010000278.1:0-5571 GCA_965603055.1 uncultured bacterium
GAAATCAGTTCTGGCACAACAACGTGGCATTTTTATGCCATCGATTTCGCCGATCCTGATACTGGTTGGATTGTAGGTCCGAATAAAACAATTCTCAGAAGCATTGATGGCGGTGAGAATTGGGATCCCCAGGCTTCTTCTGCACCGCAAAATCTTCTGGATATCTGCATGGTTGATAATATGACCGGCTGGACGGTTGGAGAATGGGGTGTAACTCTGAAAACAACCAGTGGTGGTATTAATGATGATTGGATCGAGCAAAATTCTGGTACTAATGATTTTCTTCATTCCTGTTTCTTCCTTAATGATCAGGTTGGCTGGCTTTGCGGTGGTCCGGTAACTGGTGACACATCAATTATTCTCCACACAACTGACGGTGGCAGCCAATGGATAAAACAAAATTGTCCCGCAAGTGTTTCATTACGCGCTATTCATTTTGTCGATGACCAAAACGGTTGGGCAGTTGGTGAAAATGGTAATGTTGTTCAAACCACAGATGGCGGAGCCAACTGGTCGCTTGTTAATGTTGGAAGAATGGAAGATTTTTACTCGGTTTATTTTCTGACCAACGATATAGGCTGGATTGGCGGTAGTTCGATACTCTATACTTCAGATGGTGGAGCAAATTGGACTGAACAGGTGACATTTTCAGGAAATTCCCAGGTGCGTTCGTTAGAATTTATTGGTCTCCTGATTGGCTGGGCAGCCATTCAGGGGAATTCTGGTGCGCTTTATAAAACAATGAATGGTGGGCTGAATTGGTTTAAGCTGGAAATTGGCACAGCAAATAATTTGTTTGATATTGATATTGTCAATGAAGAATTGGGTTGGGTGGTCGGAACTTATAGCACCATTTTAAAAACAGATGCTGTTTTTGTCCCGGTTGAGCTAACGTCTTTTACCTGTGCCTGGATCGATGATCGGGTGGAGCTGAGCTGGGCAACTGCCAGTGAATTGAATAATTATGGTTTTGAAATTGAGCGGAAATTTAGTGAACATAACAAATGGGAAAGCGTCGGATTTGTTGAGGGAAACGGTACGACTACCCGGATGAACTATTATTCGTTTGCTGATTCTCCGCGGGGCGGTGGAAAATACAACTATCGTCTAAAACAGGTCGATATTGATGGTAAATTTAAATATTCACCGATAAGAGAGGTCGTTGTGCCGAGTAAATTTGCGCTTCATCAAAATCACCCCAATCCATTCAATCCCAGGACGGCTATTGGATTTGAATTACCAGCGAATGCTCACGTAATCCTGGAAATATACAATATGTTGGGTCAGAAAATTGCCACTTTGATCGATGAGCGACGGCCGGCCGGTTTTCAACAGGTTACCTGGGATGGAACGGATAATGCTGGAAAAGTTGTCGGCTCAGGTGTTTATTTTTATTACATAAAATCAGGGCGATTTGAAGCGACCAAAAAGCTTGTTTTGCTGAGATAGCTTTTCGTTCAAGGGGTTATGAGTGAGTAGTCAGTGGTGATTCGTGAGTGGTTGGTTGTCGTTAATCAATTAAAGCTGTCTCACGATTCGTCATTGACTATTCACTTTTCACGATTCACCACTCACCACTCACTACTCACCAATCACTACCTACCAAATAATTAAAAAAAACCGCTTGACTTTGTATTAATTTTAAATTACATTCATTATAAATTAGAATCGATTCCTAATTCGGTTGACAACCAAAATGGAAAAATACAAGCAGATACTGGTCGATAGAGGGATCAAGCCCACCTACCAGCGAATAAAAATCCTCGAATACCTGGATAGAAATCATACTCACCCAACTGTCGAAATGATTTATGCAGCGTTATCTAAAAAAGTTCCAACATTATCGAAAACAACGGTTTACAATACCCTGGATGTGCTGCGCAAATTTGGTTTAGTTGATGTACTAACGATCACTGAGTCTGAAATCCGCTATGAATATATCCTTCACCCCCACCATCATTTTTATTGCCGACACTGTGGGAAAATTCTTGACCTGGATGTAAATTGTGTTTACCAGGAAAAAATGTGTGTGGAGGGACATAAGATAGAAGCGATTCATGGTTACTTTAAGGGGATCTGCAGCGACTGTTTATTAAAAAATGAAAATGTGAGTTAAAAATTAGAGGAGTTATTCATGTCACATGGACAAGCCCTGGATATTATTAAAGAGGCAATTTTATTAGAGCGAAAAGGCAAAGCTTTTTATGAGATGACCGCCCGAAACACCCGAAGCGACGCTGTTAGGGAAATTTTTGAAACGATGGCGGCTGAGGAGGAGAAACACATCGACATTCTCAGTAAACATTATGAAAGCCTGGTTCAAGCGGGGAAATTAAGCGATCTCAAATACGATATTAAACCACAAAATATCAGCACATCTGTATTGACGAAAAAAGTTCGAGAACAAATCACGGCTGCCAGTTATGAAGCCGCGGCGATTACGGCTGCGATGGCAATGGAAGATAATGCAGTAAAATTCTACTCCGAACAAGCACAGACCATGACTAATCCGCTGGAAAAAGAATTATTTAACTGGCTGGCGAACTGGGAAAAGACCCACCTCCAGTTTCTGAGTGATCTCGATAATGAGCTAAAGGAAAGTATCTGGTACGATAATCAATTCTGGCCTGTTGTTTAGGTGAGATGTGAGACGGCAGACGTGAAACGACTTTCAATTTTGATTTTTAAACGACATAAATTAAAACAAAAAATAAGAGGAAAGCTACAAAACGAAAAAAATGACCGAAAAATCACTTGGGAAGCTTTTGCCGGCGAATCCATGGCTCACATGAAATACCTGGCATTCAGCGATGTTGCTGATAACGAAGGTTACCCAAATGTTGCGAAACTATTTAAGGCAATATCTTATGCGGAACAGGTTCATGCGACCAATCATGCCAAAAATTTGGGCTACCTCGGCAAAACAGAGGAAAACCTGCAGGCAGGAATTGATGGTGAGGAATTTGAAGTAGAAGAGATGTATCCGGCTTATGATGCGATTGCCAAACTTCAAGAGGAAAAAGGTGCACAAAAATCGATCTACTATGCGGTAGAAGCTGAAAAAATTCATGCTGCCTATTACCAGCAAGCCAAAGAAAATGTAAAACAGGGAAAAATTTTGAATTGAATGCAGTCTCCATCTGTCCGGTTTGTAGCTTTACCCAGGTCGATGGTGAATTGCCGGCTAAATGTCCAATTTGTGGAGTCACCAGCGAAAAGTTTAAGGAATTTTAACGATTAAAAAAATGCTACCTCTTTGTATTTTTTTCTCAATAAGAAGATCCTTTCAAAGGTTTAGAACCTTTGAAAGGATTAAAAATTTCTGTAGGACAAATTGCCAATTTTTCCTACAGTTCTGATATCAACTCACCAACACGGTCAAGTGCACATTGCAAATCCTCCGATTGACAGCCAAATCCAATCCTCAAATAATTTTCCATAAAAAAATGTTCACCGGGAACGACCAGGACACTTTTTTCCTCTCTTAACCGGGTGACAAGATCGATTGATTTCACATCCCAATTAGGCTTCACCAGTGCAATAGCTCCTGCCACTGGTGGAATACATTCGATAATATCGTTATGCCTTTTCAGCCAATCGTTTAAAATTTCAAAATTATTTCTAATTATTGTACGAGTTCTCTCAAGAATGTTTTCTCGCACCGGCGAGCCCAGGGCAATCCTTGCCAGGTAATCACTTATCGGATTGGGGCAAATGGTTGTATAGTCATGATAAGACCAGAGTTTTTCAACTAAATCAGGTGGCGCAACCACCCAACCGATTCTTAATCCCGGTAAACCATAAGCCTTGGATAGTCCACCGATAGTGATAACTTTGTCGTATTGGTCCCAGAAAGTTGGTGTTAGCTCACCCACTCGTTCTGCACCCCGATAAACCTCATCCGAAAGTATCCAGGCATTTACGTTTCTTGCCATATCGCATATTTTTTGGATTTCTTCCAAATTTAACTGGGATCCAGTGGGATTATTGGGATTGCAAATAGCGATTAATTTTGTTTCGGGAGTAACTGATTTTTCAAGCTCATCCCAATCAATTTGCCATCTTCCCTGTTTTGGGATTAAATGAAACGGATTGATTCTGGCACCGAAAGCATTTCCCAATCCCCAGATTTGCATGTAATTGGGTAGCATTAACGCCAAGTTATCACCGGCTTCCATCAAAAACCAGGTTGTCAGAAAATTGGCTTCAGAGCTACCGGTAGTTACCAAGACATTTTCGATTGCTGCGCCAGAATAAAGCCGAGCAATTGCTGCTCTTAATTCCACTGTTCCATTGGTTTGATTGTAACCAATAGGAATTTTTAATAGATCTGTTAATTCCTTCCCCTCGATCAATTCATCCAAATTCAAAGGATGAACCCCACTCTCTGAAAGATTATAATCGACAACATTTTCCCAGAGTGACTGAAAACGCTCCATAGCAAATGGTTCAACATTCATGTTTTGGCTCCTTTTGAATAATTTTCTTGAAATTCAGAGGTAATTTTTACTAACATTCGACCATAAACGTCAATCTGAGCAAAATTAATGCAATCAAACCGCAGAGATCGCTGAGATCGCAGAGGAAACGCAGAGATTTTTGTTGATTATTTATATTGAAATTTCACTGTTTTGTAATTTTGAACAACTATTTAAAATTAATTTTTAATTTTCATTTTCTCTGCGAAACTCTGCGACCTCTGCGGTTATTCGGTCTTAAGTTGACGCCCATAGCCTGTTCGCTGCTATTTGCTCCTGTCCGTCAGTATTTGTGTGCGTAATAAAAAAAAATTCATTTTCTACAATCGAATTATAAAGATTAAATTTTAAAATGTCAAGCCAAATTTTCATCAAATAAAATACTTGAAATTGTAGTATCAATTTAGTAAATTTTTAATAAATTATTCAACAGTTGATATGTGGAGCCTGGTATGAAAATAAAAATTGATTACGGAAAGAACGGACTCTGGATCGATGTTCCCGATAAAAATTTAACTAAAATTTTATCAATGAAAAAAAGTAAAGCGATTGAAAATTCCATGGAGAGCGTTACAAACGCACTGGAATCACCAATTGGTTCAATGCCGCTGGCACAAATTGCACAGGGAAAAAAGACTGCTTGCATTGTGATTTGTGATATTACTCGTCCAGTCCCCAATAAAATTCTGCTGCCGCCAATTCTCTCAACTTTAGAAGAAGCTGGCATCCAGCGAGAAAATATCACTATCTTGATTGCTACCGGTATTCATCGTCCCAACCTGGGGGATGAATTGGTTTACCTGGTCGGGGAGAAAATTGCATCGAATTATCGAATTGTCAATCACTACGCCAGGAAGGCAGAAACACATACTCATCTTGGTAAAACTTCTCGAGGGACTGATGTTCTGGTCGATTCAACTTATATAAATGCTGATCTAAAAATTACCACCGGCTTTATTGAACCGCACCTGATGGCAGGATTCTCTGGCGGCAGAAAGTTGATTTGCCCGGGAATTTCCAGCATCGATACCGTGAAAGTGATGCATAGCCCGAAAATATTGGAGCATCCCAATGCAAGAGAGGGGATTATTGA
>CBFDBN010000279.1:0-5565 GCA_965603055.1 uncultured bacterium
AGCGTAGCAGGAATATCTGGAGGAGAAACACTACTCATAACCGCCAATCGCAGAAAATTGTCATAGAATCTTTGTGGAAACTTTGCGAGCTCAGTTGTCTTTTTGCCAGAGTTGGATTAGCGGGTGTCTTCTTTCTGCTGGTGTTGTATTTTCTGGTTTGGCATTAGTTATTATTTCTTTGTTTTGAATAATTTTATTAATCCAAGTTTACAATTTTTCTTATGAATTCGAAATTTTAAATGCCCAAAATCACAAAATTTTATGATTTTTGCCAATTAAAGTGTTTTTTAAAGGCGTTTTTGCTACATTAACAAAATAATAATTTATTTTAAAAAGTCAAGTACTTTTTGCATTTCTGTAAAAAAATCTGTCTGCGAAGCATAAGAATTTATACAATAAAATTTTCTTTAGCTGCTTACAAAAATTTGTGCCATATTTGTGCCAAATTTGTGTTAAAATAGACTAAAAAATATTAAAATATTTCAAAAAGCATTTTTTAAGTATTTGATTAATGCTTCCTAATTTTTGGGAAAGACCTGGTTAATTATAAAAGGTAAAAGGATATTTAAGTTGCTATAAAAATAAGATTTATTGGTGTGCGTTAAAATGAAAAATCCCAACATAGGTTGGGGCATTACTACTTAAAACTTAGTACGCCCGGCGCGACTTGAACGCGCAACCTACGGATTAGAAGTCCGTTGCTCTATCCATTGAGCTACGGGCGCATTTTTATTAAAAGCTAAATATAAAGAAATTACCTTTTATTGTCAAGAAAAAAATATTCAGATTAATTAATACTACTTAGTCAGATTTGGTTAAAAGCTCTTAATTCTTCGGCAACCGGGAGTGCAGTCCCTTTATGGACTGCATGATACGGTGCATAAAGGCACCGCACTCCGCCAGGTTTTCAAATTTGACCAAGTAGTATTAAAAATTTTCATTTGAAAAAATAATCAACTAACTTCTTTATTCCTCCTTCAGATTTTTCCTTTTCAGCCGTTGATTTGGGGGCGCTTCGTGGAATTGATTGATCTCGAAGTCGAACATAAGTCAGCCGATTCTCGATGGCGACTGAAATCTGGCTGGCTAAAATTTCAAGCGTATGAATATCTTCCGATGTTGGCATCAGGCAATCCACCGGGTCGTCCACCATAATGTAACCGATCATTTTTCCTTTATAATTAACAAGCGGCACAATTAACATATTCCACCATTGCCAGTAACGTTCACTGCTGTCGTCAAGCTTGCGATCGAAGTACAGGTCTTTTATTCTTCTCAGCGCCGGTTCGAATTTTGAGACTACATAAGCCTTCCCCTGTTGATATTCTTTTTTAAGCAAGGTTTGAAGCTGATTGACCGGCATATTCAGTTCTTTTAATTGTATGGTCTTAATTCGATCATCACAGGCAACTGATTTCACCTGGAATTGTCCTGAAGTTCGATTGATAAAACCCAACAACACCATGTTATAATTCATTGAGAATTTAATTGCCCAAACAATTTCTTTTATCATCTCCGCGATGCTGAGATGCAGTCGGAACAAATTGCTGCTTAATAGTAACTGCTTCAAGCGGCGATTTCGTTTCTCCAACGATGCAAAATGGTAATAATTTTCAATTGCCAGCGAAGCCAGCGTAGAAAATAATTCCATATTCTGAAAAATTTCTCTCGGGGGCACCACCGGGTATAACGGTTCATCCAGGGAAATATAGCCAAATATTTTATGATGATGATCAATTAAATTGAAAATGATAATATCCTGTGAATGCCATTGATTGTTGGTCCGGCGAGGCTGACTGCGCCGCTCTGAAAAAACTTGTTCCAGGGGATTGTTGTTGTCCGAATTATGATTATGATAAATGACCTTAACTTTCGACTGGTTCACAAATACCTGGTCAATCACTTCCCGGGGCACTTCTCGAATTCTTTTATCGTCAGCTTTCCCATTGCTGTACCCAATCATAATCTGCTTAATGAAGGTTTTGCGGCGACGATCAAGCAAAGCCAGGGTGGCTCTTTTAAACTGAAAATTTTGACATACGATCTGTGAAATCCGTTCAAGCAAATGGTTAAATGAAATATTGTGGCTATCATGTACCAGTTGAACCATTTCATTGATCATTTTCACCTGATCAAAATGACTATTTGTTGGATATGGCGAGCCATTATCCGGAACATTTATATTTAGCATCCCTTTATAGCTGACTATTTCATCATTGCGATCCCTCATTGGGGTGATTGTTATTTCCGCTGACTGTCGTTCTCCATGCTTGCTGACAATTTCTGTTTCAAAAGCCTGTTGCCGGGATCCCATATCAACAGTGGCAAGCCACTGGTAATAAGAGCTTTCTTTCTCAGTGGGGATCAAATCTGACAGGTTCAACTCTAATAGTTCCTCTTCTGTATAACGTAGTAACTCTTCCAGCACCTGGTTGGAAGTGATGAATCGCCCTTTTTGATCTAAAATAAAATACGCATCCTGGCTGGTGCTCCGATCATCTTCTGTAAGCGGTTCAGCTTCGTAAATATCACTGTCAGCAATGGAAAAAGGTGGTTCTGGTTCTGATATTGGCTCTTCGTCAAAGGCTGTTGCAACAATCTTCATTTTTCTTTTCTCAAGCACCTTGCCAACCGTAAATGGTAAAGCAGTCAGGTATCCCCGTACCTTCATGATATAGTCATAAGCGCCCTTTTCTAACGCTTTGAAAGCGATATCTTCTCGACCGTCGTCGACCAGCATCACAATGGGGACATCCTGGTCAGAATTGATAATGCGCGAAAGAATCTCCAGCCCCTTTTTACCATCGATATCATAATCAAGTAATAGCAGATCATAATAATTTTTATGCAGTTTTTCCAGGCATTCCTCACCGGAAGTCGCAACATCGACCTGGTATGCATCATCATGAAAACGAAGCATTTTCCGCGCTATTTCCAGGTAGGATAGATTTTTATCTGCTAATAGCAGGCGAACATTATCCATGGATTTTGACCTATCAGGTTAAGCCAGTAATTCATTGATAATTAAGCAAAATATTCAATCAAAGTCAAGTAAAATTTTTGTTTAATCGAAATCATGAAATCCTTTCAAAGATTGAGAACCTTTGAAAGGGTTACCGCTAAACTGGATTTGGAATATCAATAAATTTACAGTAGAGATTGAACTGCTGGTTCAATTTTTCACCGAGCGCCTGCACGCCAAATTTCTCGGTATTGTAATGCCCGGCATGAACAAAATTCAGCCTGACTTCTTCCAATTCTCTAACCACATTTTCCTTCATATCACCACCGAGGAAGGTATCTGCATCGTTATCCAATACCAATTGATAATACTTAGAACTGCTCCCGCTCATAACCAGTACTCGTTGAACATGTTGTGGTCCAAAAGGAAAAACCTGCGAGATTGTCTGAAGTTCCTTGTTTACAGTCTCCGCAAACACTTCAAGTGGGACTGGCTCATTTAACCGCCCCAGGAAACCAACTTCAACTGGTTTTATCGGTTCAATGTTCAGCCGTTTCATTATCTGGGCATTGTTACCAATTTCAGAATGAGCATCCAGGGGAAGATGATAGGCAGCCAGGTTAATGTCATTCTTTATCAGCAATGCCATTCGATTGCGATGCATTCCAGTGAGGATATAAGGCGCTGGCGCATTTTTCCAGAAGGCGCCGTGATGGACAATAACCATATCCGCTTTTTGTTGAACGGCAGCTTGAAAAAGCCGCTCACTCACACTCACGCCGAGTACAATTTTTTCGATTTCTGCTTTCCCTTCCACCTGCAATCCATTTACACTCAGGTCATCGAATTCACTGGTACTTAAAAAATCATTAATATATTCAATAATCTCATCTCTTTTGACCATATTTCATTCCCATCCATTCATCGAATAAATTTCTGACAGTGGTTTGCGATTATAACTTTTCACAACATTTTTTGTAAGTTTACCGACAATTCCTTCTTTTTGCGCAGGATAGCCCAATGCCGTCATCGCAACGACACGAATATTTTCCGGAATTTTGAGTAACTTTTTTACTTCATTTTCCTCAAAACCGCCGATCCAGCAGGTGCCCAGTCCCAATGCCGTTGCTACCAGAATCAGGTGTTCCATAGCAATTGCTACATCGACAAGATAGTAGCGTTGCAGATTACGATTCCCACTCTGCTCAGGATTCCCACAGGCAACAATCACCGCATACTCCTTACCCATCCAGGATTGATTAAAAACACTGGTACAGCGAATCAGTTCCTTTTTCTTTTCAACATCGGCAACAACAACAAATTTCCAGCATTGTCCATTCCGCCAGGAGGGTGCAAGTTGGGCAGCGGTCATGATCTGTTCTAATTTTTCTGGCTCAATTGGTTTGTTGATGTATTTTCGGGTACTTTTTCTTCTTTTGATTGTTTCGAATAATTCCATTTTCTCTTTTTTGGTTTACATTTATCAAATTTAAAAATCAATCTCGACCAACTCGTAATCCATCATCCCCAATCCAATCTTCTCCCCATGCACCAACTGCACCGTCGGATCCATTGAAGGATAGCATTGAGAAACCAGGCTTTTGCCTGAAAATTGTTCCACCAGATCCAGACTGGCTTTATCGATGGCAATTGGATCCTTGCTGGCTAAAATACCAATGTCTCTCATAATGGATTTTTGAGGTTGATTCAGGCAGTCACAATCCTTGGTAATATTGACCAAAAAACTCAAACAACATACTTTATCTTTTTTCTGAATGACAGCGCCCAACGCATGCTCTGCCATCTTTTTCTGCAAATCAACATTTGAGGTTTTCCAATTGTATTTCACCGCATCGAAATGACAGACTGTCAGGCATTCACCGCAGCCGATGCAGATTTTTTCATTAATCACTGCCACATTTCCATTCATGCTAATGGCGTTTTCTGGACACCAGATAATGCATTGCCCACAGCCGGTGCATTTGGCAACTTCAATTCGTGGCTTCATTGACGAATGTTGGCGTAGCTTGCCTTTGCGACTGGCAAGTCCCATGCCCAAATTCTTTATCGCACCGCCAATGCCAGAAGCCATGTGTCCCGTGACATGTGTTACGACCAGCATGGCGTTTGCAGTCATGGCATCAGCAGCAATCGATACTTTATTAAAAAGCTTCCCTGGAATTTTCACTTCGATCTCGTTGCTGCCCCGCAAACCATCTGCAATGATAACAGGAATTCCGATTTCGTTCTGGCTGAATCCATGTGATTCAGCTAAAATCAAGTGATTTATAGCGTCAGAGCGGTTACCTCTATAGAGTACACAGGTATCAGTGAAAAATGGCTTAGCCTTTTGCGTTTTAAGTTGATTAATGATCGATTTAAGATAGTTGGCAGAAACATGAGTTGTATTTCCATCCTCACCGAAATGGATCTTGATTGCGACCAGATCTTTTGGTTCAAAACAAACACTAAAATTCGCTTGTTCGTAAAGTACTAATAATTTTTTATGAATTGTATCCAAGCTTTCGCTGGCAGATGCTGGAATGAAATAGACTTTTGGTTTCACAATGTAACTCCTTTAATGATGAAATACATATCGAGTG
>CBFDBN010000280.1:0-5552 GCA_965603055.1 uncultured bacterium
TTTTTTTCAACGTGTCAAATTTAATTTCATTATTCTATGCGCATCTTAACTAAAAGTTTCTTTGTTTTTTAAGTCCTATTATCTTTTCATGATTGTCTTATTAACCGGGATTAATTTATTTCAAATAAATAACAAATTTGAAATTATATTGGATAATTCTTGACTTAATAAAATTTAGTTTATATATTACATAAACTTTGAAATTCCAATAAAGTTAAATAAGGAAGCAAATTGAAAAATAAAATTTTTATTACGATGGCAGGGAATATTGGTTGTGGAAAAACAACGGGTGCCAAATTGTTGAGTCAAACTTTCGGGTATGAGCTGTTTGATGAGCCAGTTATTGACAATCGATTTCTTCGGGATTATTATATCGATATGAAACGCTGGTCTTTAACCCTGCAGATGGAATTTCTAATTCGCCGGGTGGAGCATCATGAATTGATTGAGACCGTTCCTAAATCCTGCATTCAAGATCGCTCGCTCTATGAAGACCCGGAGATATTTGCCAAATATTTACATGGATTGGGAAATATGACGGATAATGAGCTCAATCTCTATTTTGAATTTTTCGAACGGCTGCATAAAAAACTAATACGACCGGATTTAATTGTTTTTCTCCAGGTTGATGATGTCAATATTTTGTTAGATCGAATTCGAAAAAGAGGAAGAAAGGAAGAACAGGGAATAACATCGGATTTTCTTCAAGGACTGGGGGGATATTATGTCAGTTTTCCCCAGGTCTGTCAAAATAAATATGGCGTGGAAGTCATTACTTACAATGTGACCAATACCGATATACGGAATAAAGAGGGCAAAGAAAAATTCTTGGCTGTTGTTCAGGAAAAATTGAAATGATCGAGAAAAGAAATCAAACCAGCTTACGACAAAAAATCGGACTATTTAGTGGCATACCACTTTTTCTATTCTTTCTAATTGTTCCCATATCTAAATCGCTTGAGCCAGTTGCCCAGAAAACCTTGGCAGTCGCAATTTTAATGGCATGGTGGTGGATTACGGAGGCGCTGCCAATTCCAGCCACCTCCCTGGTCCCAATCGTGGCTTTTCCTTTATTAAAAATAATGGAAGGTAAGCAGGTTGTTCTATCTTATGGAGATAGCAACATCTTCCTGTTTATGGGCGGTTTTTTTTTAGCCATGGCAATGCAAAAATGGGAGCTGCATCGCCGAATTGCCCTTCATATTATTCGACTTATCGGATTAGGACCGCGTAAAATTATCCTGGGATTTATGATCGCCACAGCTTTTCTTTCCATGTGGATTTCCAACACCGCCAGTACCATGATGATGTATCCCATCGCATTAGCTATTATCTTACAAATGACACATATTGATGGAATTGATGAACGGGATTTAAACGCGATCACCGCAACCTTCCAGACCGCATTAATGCTTGGTATCGCTTATGCCGCCAGTATCGGGGGAATAGGAACTAAAATTGGTACACCGCCCAACATTGTATTTGCTGCGGCTGTGAAATCAATTTTTCCAGATGCGCCAGAAATCGGTTTTCTGCAGTGGATGATTGTCGGTTTTCCGCTGGTATTAGTTTTTATACCGATTGCCTGGTTATTCTTAACCAGGATTGCCCTGCCGATTCGATTCGATTCCTTGCCTGGCAGTCGGGAAGTAATCGATGAACAAATCGCAAATTTAGGACCGATGACAAAAGGCGAGCGTTATGTTTTGATCATCTTTATTGTTACTGCTTTGGCGTGGATATTTTTAAGGAATATCGACCTGGGAGGCTTCATCATTCCGGGTTGGTCGAACATGCTGGGAGTTGAGAAACATGTAAATGATGCCACTGTGGCAGTCGCTGCTGCCCTGTTACTTTTCGCCATCCCGGCAAATTTAAAAGAAGGTAAATTTTTATTGGATTGGGAATGGGCGATTAAAATTCCCTGGGGGATTCTCTTATTATTTGGTGGTGGGATTGCGCTGGCAGCCGGTTTTAAATCAACCGGACTTGCTGCCTGGATCGGTCAGAACCTGGGATTGTTTTCACGGGTACCATTGGTCATAATGATTATGATTACCTGTTTTATGTTGACCTTTTTAACGGAAGTTACATCGAATACGGCTACATCGACAATTTTTATGCCTATTCTGGCGGCTACGGCATTGGCAATGGCAATTAATCCCCTGTTGTTAATGGTACCAGCGACAATTTCGGCATCCTGTGCCTTTATGCTGCCAGTTGCTACGCCACCCAATGCAATTATTTTCGGTTCTGGATGTGTTACTATCCCGCAAATGGCAAAGGTCGGCTTTGGATTGAATTTGATTGGCATTATAATTGTCACGACAATAACCTATCTTATTGCCATCCCGGCGTTTGGTATCGTGTTGGGAACATTACCCAATTGGATTCGTTAATTGAGTCCTAACCGGGACGAGCCAGAATAAAAAAGATTGAAATTAAGAGCTAATTTTTGTTAGAGAGTTCTAATGTTTCTTAGAGGCGTAATGACAAATTGCATCCAACGGGTCCCAAAATAATCAATTTTTTCACAAGGAGGAAAAAATGGAATCAATAGACCCAATGAACACATTCTGGTTTTTGATCATCGGTTTAGTCGCTGGCTGGCTTGCTGGCAGAATTATGAAAGGGAAGGGCTTTGGTCTGGTTGGAAATCTTATTGTTGGAGTTATCGGTGCATTATTGGGGGGATTTCTTTTTAGCTTAATCGGGCTAAAAGCAGTAGGATTAGTTGGCGCTTTAATCGCCGCTGTTGTTGGCGCAATCGTTTTGATATGGCTGCTCAGTTTGATTAAAACTAAATAAAAATTTAATCCTGTATTTTTGATTTTGTCAGTCTAAAATAGATAAGGCGTTTTAAACTTTGGGACCTGCTATATTTTTAGACCTTCGAGGTTTAAAAGCCTCGAAGGTCTTTATTTTATTTATTTCATCAAAATAAATTTCTTCGAATCAGAAAATTCATTTGTTTGTAATTTATAAATATATAAACCACTGGAAAGCTGGTTGCCATCGAACTTCACCTGATGGTTTCCAGCCGGTTGATTTCTTTCAACCAGCGTCAAAATCTCTTGCCCGCTTAGATTATAAATTTTCAATTTAACAAATTGATCTGTTGGCAAGCTGTAAGAAATTGTTGTTAATGGATTGAATGGATTTGGATAGTTCTGACCCAGGGCAAACTTATCCGGAATAATAGCAGATTGATTCTCTGCTACAATTGTGTATAAAACAGTTGCCTCATTAGATGGTCCACTTTCTCCCTGATCATAGACAGCGGTTACTTGATAATAATAATCCTGGTGTGAAAAACGAGACTCCTCGTAATACGTTTCAAATATATGAAGATTTGCTACCAGGGTTCCTGTCAGCCTTGCATTGGGAGTTGTTGAACGATAAAGATTGTATGATATTAAATTATCGATCGGTGGGACATCACCAAACTGCCCGGTAAGCGAAAGGGTATAGGGAGTTTGATTCGGTCCCTGGGGATCACTATCATAAATTGAGACCCCTATGACATAAATTCCCGGTTCTAAATCAGAATAATCGATTTCTTCGGCTATTCCAGCACCGGTTTCTATGGAAGCATCAATCATTAGAGAGCCATAAGCGTCATATAGATAAAGATCACAATCAGAAACAAAACTGGATAAATTGATTTTTAATCCTGTTGAGGTTGTCTTCACACGAAATAAATCCTCAATATCATCAGAACCATCATCACTTATTCCCATATCAGTTATTTCCACGTTTCCATTAACTATGATAGGCGACGAACCCGTGAGAGCCTGTGCTTGAGCTGGACTATTGTTGGGTTCAATTTCATCGATATTGGATAATGTCTGATTGAGCTTAGCCATATCACCTGCGGAGGGTGGATCCCAATACAACACGATAATATTTTCGATTTCGTAAGCTTCTAAATTCCTCGGGGGATTAAGATCAGTTGGACCACTACCAACTGTAATCGTTGCTGCATTACTCGTTTTTCCATTGGCACTCACTGTGATTGGATATGTGCCAGATGGCAATTCGGAAGGCACTTCCACAACAAGCTGTGTTGCAGTGGCGCTTACTACATAAGCACTACGATTGCCAATAATGACTACGTTTTGACTGGCTGTTGGATTAAAACCAGTTCCGGTAATCGTTATCTGCGAGCCAGGTTCAGCAGAAGTTGGATCGATGGAAGTAATTGTCGGTGCTGGGCCGGTGGGATCCTGTTCCACAACGAAAAACGGCAGCACAACCACCGATGTCACATGGTTTGCTGTCCAGGCAGAAAATCGGACCGGTATAGGTTCTGCTGTTTCTTCTGTTGCGTTTGTAGTAACCTCATCATAAGTATAAATACCATCCCCTGCTGTGACATCACCGTTCATGCCGGTATCATGTAATTGGTGATAAGAAGAAAAGACATTTCTATACAATCCTTTTGGAAAACTGCTGTACCCTACTTCGCTAATCAGTTCACCGCCACTCGATACTTTAGCGCTAAAAGTTGATTTACTTCGTCCTTTTGTAAGCACCCAAATTGGGTCCATGTTTACATCGGAAATCGCTGGAGCATTTACTAATGATGGAGGATCGATTTCGGCAACCCAAATTCTCCTGAGTCGATCAAGTATTGGATCAGCAGCAGCAAAATTAATTCTTTTACCATCGGCAGAAATGTTACTTAAATGTACTGCCCTGAATGGTTTTGTTCCTGAAATCAACCAGGGTGTTTGAACGATTCCTAAATTGTCACTGTCTGTACCTTTGGTATTTATCAGGAAACTTGAGCCACTAGTCCCTGCCCAGTGGACAAAAAGCTTTGAACCATCGCGTGTAAGCTGCAATTGGACTGTAGAATAATTGTCAGAAGCAAGCTCCAATGGATTACTGCCATCAAAATTAATCGCATAAATAGCAGTAGACCCTCCGCCCAGTGATTTTATCGCTACTACTTTTTTGCCATCGCCGCTAATGGTAGCACATCCTCTACTCGGATGATCAATAGGTTCCAACAGAATTCTGAGATTTCCGCCGTCGAAAGCCATCAATTTATAAGTATGTTGAGAGGGAACTATGGTCGTTGGAAAGATAATATGCGAGCCATCATCTGAAATATCGAATTCGGGATGGAACAAATAATTACCCCAGTCCTGGTTATAAGAAATATTATACTGATTTCTAATCGCTGTGTAGCTAATAAGCTGCTCGGGATTGGATCCATCCGCATTAACTCGCCAAATACCCCCCTTATCCTCTCCGCCGCCCACGTTACAAAAATAGACCTTGCTCCCATCTGCTGTAATGCGTGGTCTCACACTGATAAGCGGTGTAAATGTCGTACCGTCACCTTTAGGCAGGGAATTAACAGTAACTCGCTGACCACCATCTGAATTTACAATGATTATACCATAGCAATATCCGCCATACTTTGGTCCTAATACCACTTTTGAACCATTGGCGCTGATATCGATCCAGGGATCTACCCTCTGCTCAAAATCATAGATAGTTTTCTGATCAGTCCCATCAGAATTTATGGTATAAATTTTTGT
>CBFDBN010000281.1:0-5541 GCA_965603055.1 uncultured bacterium
GGCTGTGGAGTAATCTGCAATTACATGAGAAAATTTTTTTAAAAAATAATACGAAATGCCTCGATAAAAATAGATCACTTCCTCATCAATAGATTTAAAAGCTTCAGTTTTTTCTTCTAACACTCTTGTAAAATTTCCAATAGCATCGTGATATGCGGAATTCTGGAGGTTTACTAAGCCAACGATGAACGTTGTAAGACATGACATATTTTTAGATAACCTGGTTTGTAATACAAAATTTTGAAGTTCTGAAACCTGGGCTAATCGAGGCTCAAATTCAAATTCAGGAAACCAGCTTTGTTTCTTCAAAATATCAAAATGAACTGAAATATTACAGGCTTGTTCAGTCACCGCGTACCAGCCCCAAATAATAATAGAGGCTTTTTCTTTAGCGCCAATTTCTTTAGCCTTTGCACTACCTTTTTGTTGTGTAATGACTTTTCCCAATGCTTTTAAACGCGCTTTTGGTTCATTGACGAGAGCATTTTCAAGTCGTTCCAAAATTTTTTCTGTTACCACCCATTTCTGAGGTTCAGGACCGACAAAATCTGCCACTAATACAATGATTTTATCTGGCGGCTTGTTTTTTAGATAGATCCGATAACCGAATCCAATAATTGTGATTAGAAGAATTAAAATCAAACCAGCTATGGCAAATGGACGTAAATTTGGAAATGCAATACGTTTTATGTTAGTATCAATTGGTGAACGAATTTTTTTAAAGATAATATAGACACAAATTATTATTAATCCCCCGATTCCCAAAATTAATAAAATTTTAGTCATCAATCCAGCATTTCCTTGCCACAATTTAATAAAGCCAATAATTGCTGCAATGAATGCGATAAGACTGGTAATCCACCCCGGAAGTCTTTTAATCACATCAAATAGTTCTGGTTTGGAATCATTTTCAGTCATTGAAAGTATCCTTTTTTGTAAGCAAATAGATATTCAATTTATCCGATCATAAATTATGCTCGATGTGGACAATCGGCATTGATTTTAGGGCAGAACATTATTTTCATCCTGATTAAATTATCTGAGCCTAATTCTTTAAAACTATCTGAAAGACTTTCTAAATATAAACGATAAGTAAGATAAATGCAATGATAATTTCTATCTCGAATAGATTTTCAAAAAAATAAGACTTGATTCTAAAAAATAATATTATTAATTTTATAATGTTAATGAGAAAAACATTATTCAGGAGGCTTATAGAATGAAAGCTGCTGAGCAGACTATTGATCTCATATTGGAAAAATCGGGCGATGTGAATAAAGAAGAATTATTGAAAGAAATTTCTTTGCTGATTGCCCTATCAAAACGAGATAAGTATCAATTGGAGTGTAAAAAATTCGAACAGAAATATCAGACGACCTTTGATCATTTTGAGAGACTGTTGCATACACAAAAAAATCATGAAGATTATCGCAAAGAAGGTGATCTGGACGATTGGGAGTTCGCTATCTCGTCACGAAAATGGTGGGAAAAAAGGATCGAGGAAATGATAAATGTTTCTAACTAAATTAAAAGAATTTCAGGAACATATTGATTCATATATCATCACTCAATTTGAACAGAACGGCGATAACCTTCGTTTTAGAATGATCATCACTTTTAAAGATACGAGTAAACTGTATATTAAAGAGATCGTTATTGATGGTAAGAAGAGAAAATATGGCTACCATTGGGTCGATAAAAATGACAAACTGATTTGCCGTTGGGACAACGCTCCAGATTGGCCCGATATCCTAACGTTTCCGCATCACCAGCATTTCCAAAATGAAGATAATGTTTTGCCTTCTGAAAATATCGAATTTTCAACTATCCTGAGAGAATTAGTCAAGCTAATGGTTGAAAAAAAGTGAACCTCAACTTGTAATTAATAAATCTGTCTTGAGTTATTTTTACTTCCCAAACCTCAAATACCCAAACTTCCACGGCAAATGAAACGCTGCTCGTTCCGTCTTGCTCCATCCATAATGTTCCCGCTGATCTTTTTGCGGTGAATCGATTCGGTAAAAATTCACCCGCCAGGTATCGCCCGGTTGGGGTGGAATATTTTGTGCCCCAAATATTTCCTCAAATGGAATGGCATATTCGGCTGTCCAGCTTTTGCCTTTTCCTTTTTTGTCCAATTCGCCATCAACAAATACGGCGGTGTGTAAATCTTCAAGATTCCATTCCGGCTGGGCGAGAAACTTGCCGTATTCGTTTCGGGGAGTACGACTATTGAGTACATTGGCATCGTAAACAATATTTTTGGGGCTGAGATTGATCTCATAATATTGATGGAGAATTCCTGCCGGGTTTAAAAATACTTCCACGCATTCTTCATCATAGATGGCGCCGTCTCGTTTCGTTATCGTTCCCCAAATATAATCATCTGCACATTTAAATCCAACGTACAAATATTTGTCGCTGTAAAGCACTCTAACTTCGGTCGAAAATTTACCAGGCTCGCCGGTGATCGCATCGACCAGTTGCACTGGATGAGCATATTTCCAGGCGGGATTATCGAGCTTTCCTGAGAGAGAAAAATCTTGAGCTATTTTTTTACAGTCATAAAGCGGTAAAATATGACCTTTTTCAGCGGTTGCCATATCTAAAATCATTCCTCCATTTTTATACTTGATCTCCAGTTTTCGGCTGCCAACTTCAGCATTGAGAAACGGACCTCGAAACAGTTTGTAATCGGCAAAATCAATTATCTTACCATTTAATCGCCGGGGTCCATCATAATTGAATGTCATCACATCGCCAGCCGAAGTGGTATAACTTATCGTGAGTGTTCTTTCAAAAGTGTCGTGAACGACCGTGTTATTTCGGATTTGGTTTTTGAATGCGGCAAAGGAAGGATATTTTTCTGCCTGTGCCACTTCGACCACACAGCCATTTTTTAAATCGTAGCTTCGCAATCGGAAACAATCCTCTTCTTCAATCCACTGGTATGGTTGCAATGGGAAATATGCGATGTAAGTATTGCCGCCGTGGCAAAAAATCCAGCCCGATTCATCGACTTCCCGTTTGATCAAATCTTTTGGAAAAAATCCATCGATGTGTCCAAATTTCTCTCCTTCTGGAATGTTGTACAAAACGATCAGGGCATTTTTATGCTGGAATGTCTGTTCAAAAGGCGAGCTGGCAGACCACTTATCCTCGCTGCCATAGTAAGTATGGGAACGGGATACTTCATCGAAAGCGAATTTCATCTCCTCCGGGAAGAACATGCCAAGATCAGGTTCACCGATATAAGGATGAACAGTGAAAATTCGCATATAAGGATTATCGGTCACATAAGTCACATCCCAGGTGTGCTGCTGAATCGGTTGCAAAATGCCGCCCATCATGGATCCGAGGGCGAAATCCTTTGTCATGTAAGTATATTTGTAAACCGGTGGATTTTTTGTTTCGCCGAGACGAATAATGTGTCTTACTCGTTTGGTCTCGGTGTGGACATAAGGCTGGCTGCGATCAGTGCCAATATTATAAATAATTTCTGGCAAATCAAAATCACTCAAAGCAGCGGCAAGCAGAGTATAATGAAATCGCGGCTCTCCTTTGCCAAACAATAACCAGCCCCAGGCTACCATGTCCGAGCTTCGATGTCTTGGACGAATAACCCGATCGGGATAATCACGGCTGTGGGCGCCGACATAAATCCCTTCCAGATGCTCTGCCGCAAAATCCGCTAACAACCAGTGAATCATCACCAGCGCGTTTTGTTTGAGCACTGGATCTGTGGCATGTTGATATAAACCGAACATGGGAGCAATAAAAACCGGCATATACGTTGGAGAATCAAATTCCCCCTGGCCAACCGTTGTTGTCAATTTCATCCAATCATTAAACCAGCCCATAGCTTCCGCCATATTTTCTGATGATGATTTGCCAGTATACCATTGTTCCGCAGGCAGATCGGGAAAAGTTTGTGCCGCAAGATAGAGCCCGGTGTAATACATGGTCAGGTGATTTTCCGTGTCGCCGCGATAGAAATTACCGGTTTCAAGATATTTCTTGACGCTGTTTTTTAGTGATTGCGGCATTTTATCTCGGGCATAGAGGTAACCGATCATGAGTTGATAAATATCAAACATGCCTGCCGGTGAAAGTTTGCTCCGCTCGATTTGTTTTTCAAATAATTTTAAACCTTCTTTAATTGAATTACCATTTTTAATCCTGGTAGCAGCGATCATAAAATTGCTGCTTTTTAAGGTATCCGCCCAGCTTAGAACCTGCTGAACCCGACTGGAATAACCGGTTTCTTTCGCAGGGGCAGCCAGACAAAAAGTATAACTCAACATAAAGATTATTGAGAATAAAACACTTCTTATTTTCATAATTCATTTTCCTTGATTTCATTTTCATAGTTGATGATAGGTAGAAATCATCATACCCAATTACTTCATTCCCGAATTACCCAGTTACCTTATTACCAAATAACCATGTCCCAGGCCTGGCTGGTTTCCAGCCCGATAAACTGCCAATTTTCACCGCCATCTTCACTGATCCAAATCCCATCGTTCAACGTACCGGCATAAACACTGTTTGTATTTTTGGGATCGACCAAAAGTGCATGAATGTCCAGAATTCTCAGTCCGTTATTCACTGTCGTCCATGAGTTTCCCCGGTCGGTGCTTTTAAAAATTCCCCCTCGAAAAGTACCGGCATAAATAATATTCGGATCTTGTGGCGCAAAAGCCAGGGCATAGATCGTTTTATTGGTCAATCCATCAATTTTTTGCTGCCAGGTTTTGCCATAATTTTCCGATATAAAAACACCATCATCTTCTGTTCCAACCGCCATTAAATTCGGATGTTCCGGATGCTGGATCAATGTCCGAATTCCCAATCCCAATAAACCAACCGGTTCCCAGAGATCACCACCATCCGTGCTTCGATGCACGCCGGCTTCAGTGGCACAAAATACTAAGTTGTGATCATTCTGGTCGATCACCACGGTTGGCGTGAAAGTACTGATCAATCCCTGGTTTTTCTCAATCCAGGTTTTGCCGCCATCAATCGTTTTAAATATGCCATAAGCCGTGGCAGCATAAACGATGTCAGGATTGGTTAGATCAATCGCCGTTTTCAAACATTCCGTGATATTCCATCCTGTCGTAATGATCCAATTTTTACCACCGTCGCCCGATTTCAGGACGCCATTGCCGCAGGAGAGGTAAAATATCTCTTTGCTGTTTAATTTCGCAATCGATACGGAAAAACATTTGGTGTATTTCCAGCCATAATGTTGCCAGGTCTTGCCCTTGTTATTGGTCGAAAAAAGACCGACTGTCGGATTGTCCCGGGTATGCAGTCTAAATTTTTTAGTACTGCGGGTGACAACATAGAGTTTTGATTCTTTAGAACATAAAAGGGAGGGATAAATTGCGCTAATAACAATTGTAAGAATCAGGATGTGAAAAATACGTTTCATTGTTACTCCATGTAGAATTGATATGATTATTTTTTGAGAAGTTTAAAAATATAAACATTTCATATTCAAAAGTCAAGCCTATCTTTCGGTAAAAAAAACCTTCC
>CBFDBN010000282.1:0-5539 GCA_965603055.1 uncultured bacterium
TTTTCATTTCTAAAATTAATCACACTCTATAAATAACCCGTATGGGTTATTGCAAAATCGAAAATAATTTTTATATTTAAAGGATAATTTCTGGTGATTGAATTATGAATGGTATAAATTGTGACATTCAAATTGAAAGCAATGTTTCCGTTGAAGAGAAAATTCTCATCAATGAGTACCGTGATTCAGATGCTTTAAAAGATCAGATACGAAAAATTACAGCTTCTTATTCCCAAAAAGGCTTGAGTCTGATCAGTATTATCAGCAAAGGTGGATTCCTTTTTTTAAAATTTAGCAGCCCAAAATGAACCCGGCAAATAGACTAAAGAATTATTCCATTCCAGGGAACAATAGGACAAATTGCCAAATTGTCCCACAAGGATTGGAAAATATTTTACCTGAGTGCTTCTTCAATCCGTTTCAGCGCTTCTTTTACCTTTTCATTCACCCACTTCATTCAAACAATTCATAAATTTGCTATCCTTTGGATTTATTCTGTCAGATGGAAAAAAATTGAAACTTTTCATAATTTAAAACGTACGATAAATGTCTATTTAAACGTAAATCGTAAATAAAAACAGTGTTCGTAAAAACAAATCAATATTACAATGGAAATCGATAATCAAAAACTGCAGCAAATTTATTCGACAGCAAAATCATTGTTTATGCGGTATGGCTTCAAACGAGTTTCAGTCGAAGAAATCTGTCGAGAAGCAAGTGTCAGTAAGATGACATTCTATAAACATTTCAGTAATAAGCTTGACCTGCTAAAGTTTATTCTTGAAAAAATTATGTCAGATTCTTTTGCGGAGTATCGGGAAATTCTTGGACAGGAGATCCCTTACTCTGAAAAAGTGATCCAAATGATTCAACTTAAAATGAAATATACCGATGGACTAAGCCAGGAATTTTTTAATAATCTTTACAAAAATGCTAAGCCTGAAATTGTTTATTTTTGGAACCAAAAAACATACAAGATTTTACAATTAGTGCTTGAGGATTTGAAGGCTTCCCAGGCACAGGGTGACGTACGATCGGATATAAAACCAGAATTTATTCTCTATTTTCTGAATCATATCCTTGAAATGGTCAAAGACGAAAAATTGCTTCAGATTTACGATTCACCCCAGGATTTAATTAATGAATTGACCCGGTTTTTCTTTTATGGAATTCTGCCACGGTAAAAATGATGATAACCAGTCTGATGAAAAATTGTTTTGTTCTTTGTGTGACAATATTTTTGCTGAGTACCCCGGCTTTTTCTCAATCAATTGAGCATCGTGGGCAGGTTTCTGGTTGGCTGACTGTCAACGGTGACCGGGTTGAACGCTCGCAGATCGGGGCTCGTTTCATTCCCGAATTGTCGCTACACAAAGAGCTATCAAATAAAGTCTCTTTCAATACCGAGCTTTCTGTTAACGGTTATGGAACCGTTCAATTTAATGGTTGGGATAAACTGAATAATCGAAGTAAAATTAAACCCTATCGATTATGGCTGAGATTGGCAACCACTCAATTTGAAGCCCGATTGGGTTTGCAGAAAATAAATTTTGGAGCTGCATCGTTATTGCGCCCTTTGATGTGGTTCGATCGGATTGATCCCCGGGATCCTCTGCAACTGACTGATGGGGTGTATGCGTTGATATTCCGTTACTATTTTTTGAACAACACCAATATCTGGCTGTGGGGTCTTTACGGTAATAAGGATTTAAAAGGCTGGGAGATCATTCCCTCTGATCGGGAAAAATTGGAAATTGGAGGCAGATTTCAGTTTCCACTTTTGAATGGTGAAATGGCGTTTACCTTTCACCAACGGCAGATCGATCTGAGCAAAGGGATCATGGGACAAAATCCAGTTGGTAATGAATCGATCCCAGAAAATCGTTTCGCTATCGATGGCAAATGGGATATTGGCATCGGATTATGGTTTGAAAGTGCATTGATTCATCATGATATTGATTTACCACAGATGAGATACCAGGCACTGATCAACCTGGGAATGGATTACACCTTTGGTATTGGAAATGGTCTTCATGGGCTTTTTGAACATTTTTTGTATAAACACAGTGAAAAGATCTTTGGTGCTGGTGAAAAAATTTCTTTCTCAGCCTTATCTTTGAACTACCCAATGGATTTATTGGACGTGATCAGGGGAATGATTTACTATGATTGGGAGAATGAAAGCTGGTATCGCTTTGTCAGTTGGAATCGAACTTATGATCGATGGCAGATTTTTCTAATGGGATTCTGGAATCCCAAACAATTTCAAATTTATCAAAATCAGCAGGGGGGGAATTTGTTTGCCGGTAAGGGTGTGCAGGTGATGGTTGTTTTAAATTATTAGTAAATTATGTATACTTGGTAAAGGTGAAAATGTAACAACTGCTGTCATTCCTGCGGATGCGACCGAAGGAAGTGCCCGCGGTACAGGAATCTCTATATTAACAGATAGTTAGGAAATACCGTATTCACAGGCATGACATTACAAAATAACCCTTAGCGAGTATAAAATGTGAAACGACATACGTGTAATATATCACGTCTGCCGTCTCACGTTTGACATTTCATGTTCCTGGAGGAATGAAATATGGAAAACTCAAAAATAATTACGACTGAAGGATTACTGAAACAATTTCCAATTGGTGGTGGAAAATTTACTGCCCTGAGAGATATTAATATAACATTTAAAAAAGGTGAATTCACCGGAATAATTGGACCCAGCGGTTCCGGGAAAACGACTCTTCTGAATATTATTGGTTCACTCGATACTCCAACAGCAGGTAAAGCTATCGTTCTGGATCAATCCGTGGGTGAGTTATCTCATCGTAACGCTGCAAAACTACGCTCTCAAAGTATTGGATTCATATTTCAAACTTACAATTTGCTGCCGGTCTACAACGTATTCGAAAATGTGGAATTACCGCTGCTACTGCTTAGAAAATCAACTGCAGAGCGAAAAGAGGCAATTATGAATGCGCTGGAATGGGTGGGGATTGCAGACAAAGTAAAATCACGTCCTGCGCAGTTATCTGGCGGAGAATGTCAGCGGGTGGCGATTGCCAGAGCAATGGTGAAAAAACCAATCATCGTACTGGCTGATGAGCCAACAGCAAATCTGGATTCAAAAAATTCGCATCATATTTTGCAGACAATGGAAAAATTAAATGCAGAACTTAAAACAACATTCATTTTTGCCACGCATGATGATAAAGTGATTCGTTATTTGCATCGAAAAATTCATCTGGAAGATGGGATGGTTGTGAAAGATGAAATCGTTAAAAAATAAAATTCCATTCAAAAATGGAGATAATTAAAAATGTTAGCATTAAAATTAGCATACCGCAATCTTGTTGGTGCTGGATTGCGGACTTGGTTAAACGTCATTGTGCTGTCGTTCTCCTTTGTGGTGATCATCTGGCACAAGGGCATAATAAGCGGTTGGGATCAGCAGGCGCGGCGCGATACCATTGAATGGGAAATCGGCGGTGGACAATACTGGCAGGAAAATTATGATCCTTATGATCCTTTCGCGCTTGAGGATAGTCATGCCCGGTTATCCGATGCCACAGAACGGGCAGTTGCTGAAGGAAAACTAACGCCGATTCTCATATCTCAAGCCACCATGTACCCGGAAGGACGCATTCAAAACATCTTACTGAAAGGCATCGATCCCGGCCAGCAAATCTTAGAATTGCCATCATCCAAACTGGTAACAGATAATAGCGACATCCCGGCCATGATCGGCACCCGCAATGCAAAAAATAGTAAACTATCTATCGGAGATTACGTGACCGTACGCTGGCGTGATGCCAACGGCACCTTTGATGCCGCCGAAGTCCGTATCACTCATATTTTCAAAACCAATGTAAGTACACTGGATGTGGGTGTTCTGTGGATTCCCCTGCAAAAACATCAGGAAATGATGCAACTGGATAACGAAGCGACCATCCTGGTTTCCTCCCAGGAGACTGGTTTTAACGGGTCGATTAGCGGGTGGAATTTCAAAGACCATTATTTCCTGTTGTCCGAAATACGGGAGATGATTGAAATGAAATCCATAGGCGGGTACATACTTTTTATAATTTTGATTTCGCTGGCAATGCTGGCGATTTTCGATACCCAGGTGCTGTCAATTTTCCGGCGTCAAAAGGAAATAGGTACCCACATTGCGCTTGGAATGACCCAGGGGCAGGTTATTACCCTGTTTACTGTGGAAGGCGCAATGCATTCGATACTGGCAGCCATTCTGGCAGCGATTTACGGTTTTCCATTATTGGCTTATCAAGCTTCTGTCGGGTGGACCATGCCAGGTGGCACAGATGATTATGGACTGACCATTGCTGAGACGATTTATCCTGCATACAGCGTGGGCCTGGTACTTGGCACCACCCTGACCGTATTGATTACCACCACGATTGTCAGTTACCTGCCCACACGCCGAATTTCCAAAATGAAACCAACAGATGCAATAAGAGGAAAAATACAATGATAAAATTTCTCGTAAACGGACTGCTGCGCGACCGTCAACGCAGCCTTTTTCCAATTCTGATTGTTACCATTGGCGTCTGGATTACTGTTTTCTTCCATGCCTACTTAACCGGTGTTATGGGTGAATTGGTTGATTCCACCGCCCGTTTTTCAACCGGACACGTGAAGGTGATGAGCCGGGCTTATGCAGAAAATGAGAATCAGAAACCCAATGACTTGGCTCTGCTCGGTGTGGATCAAATCATAGCTGACCTGAGGCAGCAGTATCCGAAAATGACCTGGGCGAAACGGATCCAGTTTGGCGGTTTACTTGATATTCCTGATGAAACCGGTGAGACACGTTCCCAGGGACCAGTAGCCGGTATGGGTGTTGATTTGTTATCTCCCGGCAGCAGTGAAATCGCGATCCTGAACATTGAAAATGCGGTGGTCAGCGGGCGGATGCCGCAGAATCCCGGTGAAATTCTAATCGGTGATAACCTGGCACAGAAACTGGAAGTGCAATTAGGAGAAACTGCCACCTTGCTCACTTCCACCATGTATGGCAGCATGTCCATGTATAATTTCACAGTGGTGGGCACAATTCGCTTCGGTGTTTTAGCCATGGACCGTGGTGCCATGATTGCAGATATAACTGATATTCAACAGGCGCTGGATATGGTGGATGCTTCAGGAGAAATCCTCGGTTATCTTGAAAACAGGATTTACGATGACGAAGAAGCAGCCATGATTGTAAACCGGTTTAATGCTGACTACCTGGAAGTGGATGATGAGTTTGCGCCGGTAATGGGTAAGCTGAAAGAATTGAGTAATATGAGTGATTATCTGGCAATGGCAGAAAATTTTTCCGGCATACTTATTCTCATCTTTGTTGTGATAATGTCCATCGTCCTGTGGAATGCCGGTCTCATGGGCGGATTGCGCCGCTACGGAGAAGTGGGTATTCGTCTGGCAATTGGTGAGCATAAAGGACACGTGTATCGCTCCATGATTTATGAATCTGTATTTATTGGTTTGGTGGGATCTGTTTTTGGAACTGTGCTTGGATTGG
>CBFDBN010000283.1:0-5526 GCA_965603055.1 uncultured bacterium
TCGTAGCGTGTAGAGCGTAAGGCGTGGCGCGAAAATGAGTTACGCCCTTCGCTCCACACCCAACGCCCTACTGGTATACTGTACTATTCAATCAGACTCATTAATTGGTCTCCGCATATTGTTCTTCAGGCATACTCCATTTTTTTTCTACAATCGCATTTAGTTTTTCGACAATATTATCGATATCTTTAATGCCAAGCAAACGCGCTTGCAACGCAAGCGTTCCCCATGCGGGAGCACCGCCTCAAGAAAAGCAGTATAGCCCGACCTGGTGCAAAGTTTCAATTAATTCAGGATACTGGTAAACGATCTCGGCAATGCTGGTGTCTTTTGTAATGATCATGTTCTGATTCACTTATGTTTGAAGTTAATCATCCCGGTTACAGAATTTTATTAAATTGTACTAAATCAATAAAATCATTTGTGTTCAGGATTGTTTTCGAATAGTTGTTGCCTATTTGTGTCATTTTTTTTGTCCGATCCAAAGCCTGGTTCTGAAATTGCTATTTTTGATGTTTGAATTGTCAAAAGGATTCAACAAAACCTGTTACCTTTTTGTGAAAAATTTGGAAATCATTTTACTTGCAAATTTCCAAATCGGATACTTTTCTGACTAAAAACAGGTGGAATAATGCTGCCAATCTATAAAATAATATATAGTTAGCTAATAATAAACCAACCCCTGGTACCGATCAATTTGGAAATTCCATCTAATCATCTAAATATTATCGATCTAAATTGAAAAATAAACGATAGATTATCACACTAATAATTTTATAGTTAGTAACAATAAAAAATTTAGCAGAATATTTGGCATAGCTTTTGGTTAAAGATGTTGTAAATATCGTTATAATAAAAGTTACTTGATATTTTCCAGATATTTTAATATATTGTAATATAGTGCAGCATGCTGCAAATAGAATATTCAACACAAAGTCACGAAGCTAACACTAAGATCACAAAGATAAAAAATAATAATTATCTTTGTCTTACTTTGTGTCCGCCCGAGGCACTTAGCGTCAACTTAAGAAATGCTGTATGATTTTGAGGATTTACCTACAAATTATCAGTACGAACTTAAACGCAGAAATCGCTAAGAAGACGCAAAGATCGCAGAGGAATTAATTGAAATTTTAAAAACTCAGCGATCTTTGCGTCTGCTTTGCGCCCTTTGCGTTAAAAAAAACTTAAGTTGACGCACATGGCTCGGAGCGGATCTGCCCTTGGCATGACTCTTGGTGTTTTCTTAGAGTCTTCGTGTTTAAAATATCTTACCAAAATAATACAGATATCAGCTCTACTATTATAGAGCAATATTACACTCAATTTGAAAAAGGAGATTCGATAAATGCAAATCAGCTTTAAAGTCGGCTTAGCAATGTTTTTAATTTGCTTTACGATTATGATAAATACTCGTGAAACAAACAGTATTCAAATTATTCAACAACAAAAAAACGTTAATGAACTTAAAGATAAATTAGCCCATACACCTGATAACCGTCAATTACGCAATATATTGGCTGTTAAATATGCTAATCTGAATAACATTGAAGCGGCAGAGAAGCATCTTCAAATCCTGTTAGCCAGTGATACTACTGATGTCGTCGTTCTGAATAATTTAGGCAATTTGTTTTTTATGAAAGGGGACCTGGATTCGGCTGAAACTTTTTATCTAAAAGCAATAGGGTACACTGAAAGCAAGAAGGATAGTGATGGTATATATTTGAACCGGGGACTTGTGTATGCTGCGGCAGACCTGGATAGTGAAGCAGTGGATATGTTTGCCTGGGTAATGCAAGATTCAAATGATTACCAGAGAATTGGGAACCTGTTGGGGATTGATTTTGAACAAGATGACCTGGTTAAAGCGGCAAAACTTGTACCGAAGAAAAAAATCGATAAAGTAACAGTAACCAAGCTGGTAGACAAAGCCAGGAAAAAGAAAAAAACATCCAAAAGCAAAAAGAGAAAATCAAAAAAAACTATTGGAGATAAGGGCACAATTCCAGCCGAGGAAATTGAGAATATACTTTATTGGGCATATTATAGTATCTGAATTTACTAAATATTTAATTGACAGGCATCAGGGATTACGAACGGAGACGAAGTAATGAAACTCAAACCAGCAACAGGACAAATAATAAAAATATTCACAATTGGAATCGCAATTACAATTGTGACTTTTCTGCTACTCCAATACATTGGATTTTTTAACAGTTTAAATGATCTTTTACTTGACCAGGTTATCCTTCATTCAGATGATCGTCAGCCAGACCAACGGCTGCTTGTTATCGAGAGAGATGACGATAGCGTCAGCCAGTTGGGCAACCCGGTGCCAAGGAGCAATTATGTAAAATTGATCCGAAAATTATCAGCATTGGGCGCTAAAACGATCGCATTTGATTTGCTATTTATCGACGAAGAATCTCCAAACAGTGATTCAGAACTTGCCTTTGTTACCGACTCGATTCGACATGTGATGCATTGTTTTACATTTTCAGATGATGATCCCGATATGAATTTATTACAAGATAAAGTTTACGAAAAATTTTCGCTGCCAATTGAAGATCAAACCGGGTTAAGTATGCTGACAGCACAAAGCGGTATTTTCCCTCATAAAAAATTTATCAAAGATTTCGACCAGGCGGGTCATATTACGATTGAATGGGACTATGATGGCAGGGCTCGCCGTGTTCCGTTATTCTATGATTTTAATAATCATTTCTATCCAGCATTAGGACTTGCCGCATTATTCGACTATTTTGGGGTTCCTGAAAAAGCCATAACAATTGAAAATTCATTTTGGGGACGCAATGTCGTCATTGAAGCCCCCGGTGAAACAATTAAAATTCCAATTGATTCCAAGGGACAGATGCTGCTCAATTTTTATGGCGTTTTTGATGTACTCGACCCGGTCCCGTTGCATGAAATGATTAACCTGTTGGATGCGTTTCAACCCCTGGATGCTGCACAAGTTGCATTGCCGTTATTTGAAGGGAAAATAGTATTGGTCGGATCAACGGAAACTGGAAGAGACAAACATGAGACACCCTATTCAGCAGAATTCCCCGGGGTTGGTTTTCACGCGACATTGATCAGCAATATTCTCCAGGGTGATTTCACCCGGGAGGCATCCTGGAAGGTGAATGCCATTATCGCCGCATTATTGAGTTTATTGCTGGTGAGTGCATTTATTTATTATCAAAGGTTTTCAAAATCAATCCTGGTGTTTTATATATTTCCGATTGCGCTTTTTGTTCTGTTTAATATGCTTGCCTACTTTCTTTTCTTTAAATACCTTAGCACCTGGTTAAATTTAATACAAATTGATTGTGTTTATCTCGTTTTATTCGTTTCCATATTATTTCATGAAAAGGTAATTCGTCTTAGAGAATTAAATTCAAAAATCAATGGACTTGAAGGAGACATTTTAATTAAAAACTCGGACCTGGAAAAATTGAACCTGAAAATAAATTCTCAAACTGAACAATACAAGAGCATAGAATATATTGTTACCCAGCTCCAGAGCGTTTTAAAGGAGCCTTCTATTAATCTCCAGGATGACCTGAAGAAATTTTTTCCTGAATTCTTTAAGCAATATGAAATAATGAAGGGGAGTTTCAAGGACAAAATTAAGCAGCTCAAATCAGAAAAGGATAGGATTAGCAAAGAAAAGGAAGAACTGGAAAAGGAAAAAAAATTATACCAGGGCATAAAAGGCAACGAACCGACTAAACCAAAAACCTTTCTGGAAAAGCCAGCAATTGAGAAAAAAAAGCTGGCGCAACAGATTATGTCTGCCTGGCAATATTTCCAATCACAACAGAAAAAGGGAATATCCCGGCCCGATTCGACTTTTGGAATTGTTGCACTAACCGCAACTCCAAATGAAAAGGGGGAGAAGGTAAAAACGCCAATGGGCAAGATAATCGAAAAAATTATAAAAATAGGTGGTTATGATAGTACGGTACTTATCACTGGAGAGGTTGGCGTCGGGAAAGAACTGGTAGCCAGGGCGATTCATAATCAAAGTAACCGGTCAAATAAGCGGCTGGTGACAATTAATTGTGCTACCATTCCTGAAAATATTATGGAAAGCGAATTGTTTGGTCATAAAAAAGGAGCTTTTACCGGTGCGAATTATGATCATAAAGGCGCTTTTGAGTATGCCGATGGTGGGACAATATTTTTAGACGAAATTGGTGAGCTAAAATTAGACCTGCAAGCCAAGCTTCTCCGGGTTCTTCAAAATGGAGAAATTCAAAAAGTGGGGTCCAACGAATCCAATAAGGTAGATGTCAGGGTGTTAGCCGCAACCAATATAGATTTGAAAAAAAGCATTGAAAACAATGAATTCCGCCGGGATCTATATTCTCGCCTGGATGTGTTGGATATTCACATTCCTCCGCTGAGAGAAAGAAAGTATGATATTCCCTTTCTCATTCAACATTTTCTTGATGAGTTCAATAAAAGATATGAGCAGGAAAAATCATTTTCAAGTGAAGCCATTATCGCTGCGATGTGTTATGACTGGCTCAACAATATCCGCAACCTGGAGCATACCGTAGAAAAAGTCTCTGTACTGGCAACAGAAAGTGAGATACCATTGTCGGATTTGCCAGATGAAATTCAGGATGCCTATCGTAATATTTTTGAATCTGGTGAAGTCCCCTGGTGGAGCCAGGTTGAGGAATTGGTCCAACAGGAACAAAAACGGCTGCTCGAGGGATGTAAAACAGCCATCAAAAAAGATAGCATTGATGAATTTTTGAAATCAAAACATCTGCAAGCCGATCATAAAATATGTGCCCATTGTTATGAATATCTTGGCACTTTTGTGGATGGTATCGCCTCGATTTTCCCTGCTGATAAAAGAGAAATGCTTGTCCGAACAACGATCGTACACATGCAAGAGCAATTATTTCAGTGGTGTCATAAAGAAAAAATTGCTAAATTAGAAGATTTATATGACGGCATTAAAAAATTGTTAGGGCGGAGTCGACGGCGAATTGATGGTTGGGCTAATGAATAGCCTAAAATTCAATTCAAAAATTTTATAATATTATCTAATACTATTTAGTCAGAATTAAAATTTAAATGTCATTCCGACCAAAGGGAGGAATCTGTTAGTCCTGCATACTAAGAAAAACATTAATCTCTGTTTAATATACAGATTTCTCCTCACTGCGTTCGTCGAAATGACAGGTCATTTTTATCAATTTTGAATAATCTGACTAAGTAGTGCTAAAACTTGGAAAAACTTTTGATGAATTCTTGCCCCATCCAAAAAACTTCCTGATCCCACTCCCCTGAAGCAAAAATTACCCAGTTTTATTACCCTTTTAATGAATCCTATCCAGGGTGGTGTTCAATTGGTTCCCTACAGTTTCTTCTACAATAATTAATCATCAACGATGTTGCAGTTCAATTCTCAAAAAAAATTAATTCCCGGATTTCGCCTCAATCCAAATCACTTCACTCCCGTTTTTCTCCGCATAATAGAAATATCTTAAAACAAAAATTTGG
>CBFDBN010000284.1:0-5522 GCA_965603055.1 uncultured bacterium
CAAATACTTACGGAACATAATTACCTCTCATTAATTTATTTAAATGATATTTATGTTTTAATGTCATTAAGTTAAGCGCGTATGTCATTCCTGACGGAGCGAAGCGGAGTTCAGGAATCTCCAAATTCATCGCATTAAGTATCAATTTTACTTAAAGTTAGGAGATTTCTGCATCCGCAGGAATGACACATAGTAGATACAAATTTTCTTAACTTACTGACATTGATTTATGTTTAATAATAATAACGAAACTGATACGATATAGACGTAAAAATGTTACCTCTAATCAAAATAGGATTAGATTTTTTGAAAAAAATATTTAACTGTTTTAGAATGAAACCAAAGGCGGCGCACGAAGAACAGCAAATAGATAGGTTGGATTATTGTAGATAATTCGATTTGAAAAATTGGATAAATATTTGATAAATACTGTTGAAATCAGGATCGCTATTACAAAGAATACAATGGTATCAATATTAATCAGCAAAAAATATAACAAAAATTCCAAAGAAGAATGATCGTGTGATTTTATTGGAGAAGAACTATTATGAGCTTTATCATAAGGGTGACCATGAAATATCAGGAAGTTGTTATTATTTAAGTGAAAATGAAAATTAAAATAAATAACAACAAGGGAGAGAATAAATAAAAGACAAACAGCGCTTACAATTATTTTTTTAAGTTTTTCTCTTTGCATTTGCCTTCTATGGTGACTATTGATTTCCTATTAAATTGACATTAAAGATAATATATTCTTTTTAAAATGTCAACAATTAATTTATTTTTTTGTAATCGCTCAACCTTGAGAAGGGAAATAACTTTTCAAAGGTTTTGAACCTTTACAAGGTTACGCCTGCCAACCAATGACTGAGGCAATACTTGTTATTTCTATTTCTTTTCCACTATAACACACAGGGCATTTTTATACTTATTACAGGAGAAAATCTCATCTGACTCAGCGCTGAGTTGCTGAAAATCCAGAAATTCTAAAAGCAATTTATCTCTGTAACTATCTTTTTCAATAATTCTTCCAAACTATCGCTCTCTAAGACACTTGGAAATTAATAATTATCCCAAAATATTATTCGTTCATTGAATATTCACCATTTCAAGGCAAGAATGAGGAATAGACTTTTATCAATAGCTGTCGTAGTATATGTATTAAATTATGTTTTACCGGAAATAGCAACGTTTGATAAGTATGGTTTATGGCGTTATCAAAAGTGTTTTTTTCCTGAACATGGAAATCTAAAAAAAACATCGATTCATTTAATAACAACTTCAGAGGCTGGACTAAATGGGAAATAGCCAACTGTTAAAATACTCGACGGAAATTATAAAACAGGAATAAAGTTAACAAAAAAAGAAATGGCTGTTTATTTTCCATAATAACTACAATCTTTTAAAAAATCGAATTTAGAAGGTAAATTGAAATATTATCTGAAATTATTATGATAGGCAAAACAATTTTACATTATAAAATTCCTTCCGCACCATATTGCCCGAAATGAAGAACAACGACTGCGTTTTAAAATTGAAGCACAAGCAGCCGCGGCTTTGAATCATCCGAATATTGCTACGATTCATGCTATTGAAGAAGTTGATGGCGAGACATTTATTGTGATGGAGTATATCAAAGGTCGGGAATTAAAGGATATTAGTAATTCCAACCTTCCGAAGGTTCTGAATCTTCAGAAGGTATTAGAGTACGTCACCCAAATCTCTGAAGGTTTGCAAGCTGCTTATGAAGAAGGCGTCATCCATCGGGACATCAAATCTGCCAAAATCATGATAACCGATAAAGAGCAAGTCAAGATCATGGATTTTGGGCTGGCGAAACTGATTGGAGGTGCCGAACTGACGAAAAAACATTCGACGCTGGGCACAGCCGCCTATATGTCACCAGAACAGGCGCGTTGGAGAAGACATCGATTATCGCACTGATATTTGGTCGTTCGGCGTAGTGCTGTATGAGATGCTTACGGGGTGGATGCCGTTAAAGGGCGAGTATGATTTTGCAGTTTCGAGTTGTTTATGTCTCATCTGAAAACGGAAACAATGATATCTGGATCCATGAGACCGCATCAGGATAGAGAAAAAATTTGATATTTGAGTGAAAACTAAAAATTGTAGAATATTATACACTTTGACAGTAAACAATTGCTCACTTTTTCAAACATCAACCGAATAGTTCCCCACACATAACTACGATTACTTCTTAATAAATAATCAGTTATAGTTAATAATATTTCGATCAAAAATTTTGGTATTGTATTTGTGTTACTTTCTATTCACAGGTATTTTTGAGAGGAAAGCATTGAATTCAAAAAATAACAATTATCGATCGGGGAAGATACTTTTTCTTATTTTAATTATGATTGGTTCGGTTGGTGCAATATTCTTTTTTCCGCTTAAAATAGGTGATTCACACACATGTGTCTGCGATAAGATGATTTGCTCTAATGAGACATGCTGCCAGAAAAGGACAAATTTTGGAAATGAGAATAACAGTGATATGAACCATCAAGTTATGGAAAAAATGTTAAATCAGCATCACAGCGAATTGTTGGACCACTATCTTATTCCCTTCGGTTTTCTATGGTGGAGTAGCCTCATTGTTCTATTTTCAGGACTTTATTTTTTGAAAAAAGCTTCAAGAAAACAGACTGCATAAGATCGTTTAGTCTATACTTCAGGATGAGAAAAAATGAAAAAAGTTTTAATAAGTATAATAATAACTGTAATCTTCCTTACAGGCATTAGTTTCGGCGCTGTTCAGGATTCCAGTGTTCAAATGGATGAACTGATTCAAGAAGCGCTGAATAATAATCCAGATTTACAAGCCAGCTACAATTCCTGGCAAGCGGTTAAAGCAAAAGTGCCTCAGGCAGGGAGTTTACCCGATCCTATTCTTGGATTCAGCTTGATGAACCTGCCGGTTAACTCCTTCGATTTCAATCAAGAGTCAATGACGGGAAAGCAGGTTTCTCTGACGCAGTTGTTCCCCCTTCCAGGAAAATTAGGATTAAAAGAAAGAATCGCTAAGAAGACCGCCTATATTGTTGAAATGCAGCATCATGAATTACGGAATCAGTTGGTCAAAAATATCAAGTCAATTTATTACGAGCTTTATTATAATGAAAGAGCAATTGAAACGAGTGAGAAAAACAAAGCGCTATTGAATCAATTCACACAAATTGCAGAGACTCGATATCGAGCTGGCATGGGTTTACAGCAAGATGTTTTAAAATCACAGGTCGAGCTTGCTAAAATTGATGATAAAATAATTCGCTTGAATCAAAATCGAGAAACATTGCTGGCGCAACTGAAAATTTTATTAAATCGAAATTCTGAAAAGCTGATCCAAGGCAATTTTGTCATCGAAGAAATGGATACCTTGAGAAATTTTGAGCTTTCAAAAATAAAATTGCTGGCAGATCAAAACCGTCCCCTGTTGCAAGCCTGGAAGGGGATGGTTCAAAAAAGCCAACAGGAAGTAAGTTTGGCAAAAAAAAGCTACCTGCCCGATTTCAGCCTGGGAGTGGCTTATACCCAGCGGGATGTTTTAACCAGCGGCATAGGCGGCATTGATTTTTTTTCTGGCTCGATCAGTATAAATCTGCCGCTCTACTTCTGGAAAAAGCAATCGAAGAATGTCGAGGAAAGCAAATATAACGAAATCTCTGCAACCCACAAATATGAATTCATCCAGCGGCAAATCGAAGGGGAGTTGGAATCAAAACTGAGCGTATTAAATAGAAACAGGCGATTGATTGATCTGTATAAAAGCGGTATCATCCCTCAAGCTTCCCAAACGGTGAAGTCAGCGCTGGCGGCTTACCAGGTGAATAAAGTAGATTTTTTAACGTTAGTGAATAACCAGAAGAGCCTGTTTAATTATGAACTTGATTATTATCGAATTCTGAGTGATTATTATAAAAATATTGCAGAACTGGAAGCCCTGGTCGGAACAAAGTTTTAATGGAACGCTGATTTACACAGATTTTTTTATTGTGAAACGTCAAACGTGAGATGTGAGAAGTGAAACGCTATCATTATTTTTTTACGTTTCACGTTTTACGTATCACGTTTCATGAATAATGATCCGCGAAAATCCGCGTTATCAGCGTTATTCGCGTCCTATGAGCAAAATTTTTTAAGGAGAAATTTTGAAATGAAAATAAATACAAAAGACATCATTCCTCAAAATCGAAAAGCTTTCCTGTTTTGGATCGGGATTATTATTTTGGCTTTTCTATTTGGAATGATAGTGAGTGGAGGTAACTCGGAAAATCATAGCCATGAAAATCAAGCCGATGCAGAGGGAACCGAAACCACGTTTTGGACATGTTCCATGCATCCAAATATTCAGCAGCCGAAACCAGGGAAGTGCCCGATTTGTGGGATGGATTTGATACCTGTCGCCAATGGAGGTAGTACGGATGAAGGGATTCGCCAGATTTCCTTTTCTGAAAATGCTCGAAAATTAGCTGAGGTCGAGGTCGTTCCTGTCGATCGAAAGTTTGTGACCCATGAAATTCGATTGGTGGGCAAGATTGAATACGATGAAACCCGATTAAGTTATATCACGGCATGGATTCCTGGAAGAATTGATCGGCTATTTGTTAATTATACTGGTATACCTGTCCGAAAGGGCGATCACCTTGCCGAGCTTTACAGTCCAGAACTGCTTGCGACGCAGCAGGAACTGATTGAATCAGTGCAAACCATCAACTCGTTCCAGAATGGTGGGGCATCCTACCTGGCAGAAACAGCCCAACAGCAGTTGAATTCCACCCGAGAACGATTACGCCTCTGGGGTTTGACCAAAGAGCAGATCAATCAAATAGAGAAAAGCGGGAAGGCTTCGGATCATGTCACGATTTATTCACCCACCAATGGTTTTGTGGTTGAACAAAATGCACTTAAAGGCACTTATGTCAATACGGGCTCCAAAATTTATACCATTGCCGATCTCTCTAAAGTCTGGGTGAAAATGGATGCTTATGAATCTGATCTGCCCTGGCTGAAATATGGACAGGAAGTCGAATTTCGGACGGAAGCCTATCCTGATCAGATTTTTAACGGCAGAATTGCATTCATCGATCCGACTCTTCATCCAATAACACGAACGGTGAAAATTCGGGTGAATGTGGATAATCGCAATGGCATGCTGAAGCCAGAAATGCTCGTTCATGCCATCGTGCGATCTCAAATTACTCAAGGGGGCAAAGTCATGGATCCAGATCTTGCTGGAAAATGGATCAGTCCCATGCACCCCGAAGTGATCAAAGATCGGCCTGGCAAATGCGATGTCTGTGGCATGCCATTGGTTCGAGCCGAGACATTGGGTTATGTGACTACTGATGAAGCGAGAGAAACACCACTGGTCGTTCCTGCGTCAGCGCCATTGATCACAGGTAAAAGAGCCGTTGTCTATGTCGAGCTTCCTGGTAAGCCAGGAACGTATGAAGGTCGGGAAATCGAATTGGGAGCCAAAGCTGGAGATTATTACCTGGTCA
>CBFDBN010000285.1:0-5521 GCA_965603055.1 uncultured bacterium
GGATAAACCGGCGGTTGTATCTTCTTGCGACACGATACGACGGTACTTGTCGTAGGTCAGGCGCACAGAAGCAAAATCGGTTTGAAGTGCCATGGTTTATTTCCCGTTCGCGATGATAGATTTCGTTGACAGACAGATCAATTCGGACAGATAAATTGTTTGCCACAGGAATTAAGCTACCCAATCCATAATTAAAAGTCCAATGGCTATGGTTATTAAAAATTGTTGATACATTTGCTAATCCTGGTCCCCCGGTCAGATGGATTGAAAATTTACCCAGTCCAATCTGGTAAAGCAGATTTAAATAAGATAATTCGCCAATTTTATTGTCGTCAAACAAGAAATGAACCGTCGGCTCAACAGCAAATTTTTGCCAGATCGGTTGTGAAAAGCGAAAGGTTGAATAGACGACATTACTTCCGCCGGCCTGCAATACCAACGACCGATGGGGTAAACTGTGACGGGAATGAGACTCGTCTATTTCCCCGGCCTGAACAGACAAACATGTAAGAAGAAAAATTACTAAAATTATAGAAACTGGCATCCCTTTGTGCATTTTTCATCTCCCTTTTTCTGAAATGGTTAATTTTGTTATGTATTTAATAAACTTAAATTAGCCTATTTTAGTTCCACGATTATGTCTATGTGGTTCAGGAGTTAGTTTTTACCAATAGTAGTACTATCAAACTTCGCATCAAAAAGATCAGGATTGTATTGATAATTTTCAAAAGCCGTTGCCGTAGCAGGCGAAAGCTGTCGCAATAATTTAGCCAGGGATTCGATTTCCTCTTTACTAATTTTTGTTTTAGAGATAACTTCAACCGTCACTTTTGTTTCGGGAAAACGATTGACATAAGGTGGTTTAAACAGGAAATCAGCCATCAGAGGATTGGGATCAATAATTTCGATACCAGGGTAACCCATTTCAGCAAAGGCATCTTTAAATTGTTGTAATGAATAGCCGTAGTGGGTACAATTGAGACTGGCAAACAGCGGCGGGGCTGGATTTGGAATTTGTTCCATCACTTCAGTGACATATTTTTTTATATATCCAATTGTTTCCTCACTATCAACACCTCGCTCGATACTTCCGGCTAGCCGACGGCATGCCTGTCCCACGATTTGATCTGCTGGATAACCACGACCGACTAATAAATTTTTGTGTGCATTTGATCCAATGGTGGTTTTTGTGGCAAAAATTAGGGCTGTGGCACCAGGATTTTGATCGAATTGCCTGGCAATTAAATCAACACCGGTTTCCACAATCCCGATGACTGGAAATTTTGCCCTTTTTGAAAATGGAGTTTTATCGTATAACACGGAAAGAGTATTGCAGGCGATCAGTAATAAATCTGGATGATATTTTTTATCCATTGCTTTCAAAGCAGTGTTAAAAATCCGAACCTTTTCATCTTCCGATTTAATAACATTATAGCCACTGCGATTATGGAATAACGAATTAAAGAACACAATCCGAGCATTTTCAAAAACACCGCTTTGAGGAAGGCTGGCTGCTACATCGGCGGCAACCGAAAGCCCTCCCTGTCCTGAATCAGTTACCAGAATTGTCACGTCTTTATTATGTGTAAAGAATTCAGCCACCATCTGATCAAGATCCTTTTGTTTGCTGCAACTGGAAAACAGAAGTAAAGCAATAATTAAGGTAATGAAAAGCTTAGTTGAATACCTCATCAAATCCTCCATACAATTTAATTTCTTATAACTTACTAAATGTTACTTTTGTTCAAATTTTTTGATTTTGAATTTTTCAAATTGTGCTTTGATTCAATACCCCAGTGCAATCCCATCCCGTCTCGAATCGGCACCGCCATAAAGTATCCCAGTTTCGGGATCAATCAAGATTGCTTGTGCGCCTCCAAAATAATTATCAAAATCGGAACGAACTTTGATCGTGTGTCCCATTTTTTCTAATTTTGCCCTGACATTTTCAGCGATGCGACCTTCCAGGTGAAGTATTTTTTTCAAACAATGCACTCGTGGCGCCTCAATCGCTTCATCTATTGACATATTAAAATCAATCACATTCATAATAATCTGTGCCAGGGCTGAAATTATCCGAGTCCCACCCGGGGTTCCCAACGTCATAAATGGTTTGCCATTTTTAAGAATGATTGTTGGCGCGATACTGCTGGTGGGACGTTTATGCGGCGCGATTGAATTTGGCCGATCCGGTTCGGCATCGAAGTCGCTGAGATGGTTATTTAAGAGTATACCGGTGCCGGGAACAACAACCCCGGATCCAAAAAAACTGTTGATGCTTTGGGTCAAAGCGACAACATTCCCTTTTTCATCAACCACGGATAAATGTGAGGTGCTATTTGATTTTTTGACTTTAAATTTGATAGGTGAATAGTCAAATGTAGCTTGTTTCATATTTATTAAACCACGCAGTTTCTTAGCGTGTTTTTTACAAATCAATGATTCAACCGGGACATCAAAAAAGTCAGGATCTGCGGCATAAGCTGCTTTATCCGCGTATACCATTTTCATTGCTTCGGCAAAGGCATGGATAAATTGGACAGAATTATGCCCCATCGATTTGACATTGAAGCTTTCCATAATATTTAACAGCTCAGCCAGGTGAGTACCGCCGCCGGAAGGGGGCGCAGATGAAATGATTTGATATCCTCGATAATTTCCAATAACTGGTTTTCTGAGTTTGGCTTGATATGATTTCAGATCCGATAATTCAAAAATGCCACCCTGTTGATTGATTGCTGTGACGATCGCCCGGGCAATTTCACCTTCGTAAAAAATTTTAGCTCCATGATTTGCAATTTTTTCAAAAGTGGCGGCTAAATCCGTATTCTTCAAAACGCTGCCCGGTTCTAATGGCAAAGACTCAGACAGATAAATTGCAGATGTGGCCTGGTATTTGAGAATCTTCTCGTAGTTATCGCTGATCATTCCATTCAATTTATCACTGACAATAATTCCCTTTCGACAGAGTTTTATCGAAGGAGCTAATACCTGCTTCATCGTCATTGAGCCATACTTTTCTAAGGCTAATTCCGCACATGATGCCAGCCCGGGAATGCCAATCGAAGTCGAATTGTCTGCCCGTGTTAATTTTTTGAAGCTTGACGCTGTTTTATAATAGAATTCTGGCGTCGCTTTTTTCGGTGCCATTTCGCGATAATCAATCATGATTGCTTCGCTATGATCAGCCATTTTAATTATCATAAATCCACCGCCACCAATTCCTGAGGCATTCGGTTCTGCAATTGACAGGGCAAAAGCGGTTGCAATTGCCGCATCAACCGCATTGCCACCCTGTTTTAAAATATTAATCCCCACTGAGGAAGCGATGGGATGCGCAGAGGCGACCATCGCATGAGTTGCAGTAACATCTTGCGAATTATTTTGGGGTGCACCTGCATAAGAATTTAGAAAAAGAAATGAAAAAAGGATCAAATTCAGAAATACATAAAAAAAGTGAAATCTTAGTTTGGACAAGTTTAAATTCCTCCTGAGAAGTGTTAAAAATTGATGACCTTTAACATATTCCATCGCTCCGAGCGATGGAATATGTGTCTAAACAACCAGAATCAAATGGTGAATATTCAGTGAGATCAGACACAAATCTCAACTAAAGTTCTGCTTAAAATGCTGGTTTTCATTAACACGGCTGTACACTGCTATTGAATATAAATAATATATTTAGAAAAGTCAACTTTTTACTTGATTATTATCTTTATTTTTCTGAATTTTAATAGCTCAAATTCTGAGACATAATTGATACGAATCCGAATGTTTCTACGATTACGCCGCCTGTTGAGTTAAACGCTCTCAGATTTCTGTTCGATAGTGTATTTTGAGGTGGACAATTTCGTTGATTCAGCGGAGTTTATTTTCAATCCAAAAAAAATGCTATTGTGGAAAAAGGTGGGTATTTTTTACAAAAATTTTGTCTATATATAATGATGGGATAATTATATCATTGCGATGACTCTCTCTTTTTTATTCTAAAGAATTTTTAAGATAAAAATGTTCACTCAGTCGCCTAGACTGGAGAAGCAAATGCTAAGAAAGGATGAGATTGAAAGTTTAAGAACAGAAGTTGCTTTCCAACATATCATCACGAAAAATCCCCAATTCATTGAAGTATTACATCGTATAAGAAATGCCGCTGCCCAGGAAATAAATATTTTACTATTGGGGGAAACCGGCACAGGGAAAGATTTATGCGCGCAGGCAATTCATTACTTGAGTCAGCGGCGAAATATGCCTTTTATTGTTTTAAATTGCAGTGTGGGACCGGTAGAGCTGTTTGACAGCATACTGTTCGGTCATGTGAAAGGGGCATTTACAAATGCGATGAATGACCATCCCGGGCTGGTAGAAGAAGCGAATAAAGGAATCCTCTTTTTAGATGAAGTTAATTCCATGCCGCCAGCCATTCAAGTTAAATTAAATCGCTTTTTAGTAACTGGTGAATTCAGAAGATTGGGCCAGAATAAGTTAAGGAAGGTAGACGTTAGAATTATTGCTGCGACTAACCAGCCGTTGAAATCAGAAATCGACAAAGGTCATTTTCGTAAAGATGTTTATTATCGACTGGCGGAATATGTTATTGAATTTCCCCCGTTAAGAAAGCGTGGAGACGACATTAAGTTATTAATGGATCATTATCTAAAAACGTATAGAAAATATTATAATAAACCGGCGCTCCAGTTTAGCGATCAGGTATATGAAAAAGCAAAAAAATATCATTGGCCGGGTAATATCAGGGAACTCGAAAATGTTATAAAGCGATGTGTCATCGACACTATCGATAATATAATAACTGAACATGATTTTCAAATTCCTCAAATTCATAAAAAAACTTTTATCAAAACAGATTATTTAAAACTTCCATTGCAGGATGCCAAGACAAAAATAATCAATGATTTTGAACCAGCTTACATAAAACACCATCTTCAAGAAAATAATGGAAATGTTGAAGCGTGTGCACGGCAATGTGGGAAGCACCGCAGTGCCTTGTGGGCGTTGTTGAAGAAACATGACATTAATCCTCATGAATTTCGTAAATGATCGTTTGAATTGTGTAATTGCGTTATTTGGTAATCGGGGAAATAGGTAATTTTTTATCTATTTTGCCAATTATCAGTCTCCACTCACCAATAACCACATACCAAACCGTCACAAAATTATGATGGACCCTGTTCTTTCAGTAATTGGGTTTTGTTTCCTGATTTTGTAAGCGAAATCGTCATAAAATTGTGACGGAGTTATAGAAAAAGAGTTGTTTAAAAATTTAATTTAATTTTTAAATTATCAATAGGTAAAGATACTTCATTTTTTTAGGCATCATTGTTGTAAGATGGTAGATCATGATGGAAATTTTGAAAAGTGTTTTTATTTTTTCGGTGACAAAGATGAAAATGCGTTTTAAATCATCGCCTATTGTAAATGGAGCGTGAAGGTGGAAAAAATAAATATCACCGAAAACATTAAGCGCCATGAACCAATATAGCGAAATATATCATTGGTAATAAAT
>CBFDBN010000286.1:0-5507 GCA_965603055.1 uncultured bacterium
ACTCTCACTTATGACACGTCCAACAATCATCCGCCCCCCCATTCTCCCGATGGCAGGTAAGGCACCAGCCCATGCGCAGCGACTTCACCTGGCGGATTTTTTCCTTATGTTTCACTTCGCCGTGGCAGACCACACAATCGAAACCTTTTTTAATATGACGCTTATGGGTGAAATGAACATGGGACGGCAAGTAATGAACATCGTTCCAGGGCAAAGGCTGTTTATCATTCCAATATTTTGTTAATTTTATAATTTCAGGGCGATCCGTCGCTACATTTTTATGACATTCCATACACACGGCAACAGCGGGAATTCCTGGCTTCGCTGCTATTTCTACATAAGCGTGGCAATGCGTACACTCCAATCCCACATAAGATACATGCTTTTGGTGACTAAAAGCAATTGGCTGATCTGGCGATTTGCGATAGGTTTTCCAGATGAATCCCAACAGCAGGATTATCAAAATGAGAAATCCGAAATAGCCTGTGATGAGTATGGGTCTGAAATTTATTTTCACTTCTTGTACTCCTCCTGATACGTTTTCAACAGGTAACCTGCCACGGCTTCTACCTCGGTAATTTTCAATCCCTGGTTGGGCATGGGCGGATAGTCTGGATTCACTTTCTTCGGATTGGAGATGAAGGCAATGAGTTGTTGAATGTCATCTTCATATTTTGGCAACACCGTTCCATAAGGAGGTCCCACAATTTTCTGATCAAATCGGTGGCAGGTTGAACAAACTCGTTTGAACACATTCTCTCCCTTAGCATAATCCGTGATCCCACTGCCTTCCTCGATCTCCCGTTCGGGGATGATTTTCGCCAGCATGGCTTCGGATTCCAGGGCTAAAAACTTGGTGTGTTCCTGTAATGCATTTTCACGGGCAATACTGCTGTTTAATATCATAACCAGAAAAGCCATCATAAAAAACACAAATGCATGAGTACCAAATTTGGTCTGCGAACCCTGCAGCATTTTGGCAAGTAAATTGGTCACAATTGCCAATATTATCATCAGCACAATTGAAACAATGATCGCCACGTTTGAAAAAGCAATGTCTGGTAAATTGATGAGATGAAACAGAACGAACAGCGGCGTTAACAAAGTAAAAATTAATCCAATTATCAATCCAAATTTTTTCACATATTCCACATAATCGCTGGCTGCATCTATTAATTTTTCACCCCAGGAGAAGAAAAAGAAAATGATGCCGATGCCAGTTATGGCAAATGAACTGGTTAGAAAGGCAAGATAATTGCTAATAGCATTCCAGCCAATCAAAACATGTAGCGGATTTTTGATGAAATCCCATTTTTCAGGATCGTGAAAACGAGCGATGCTGGCAATGAAAACGAAATATCCCGCTAAAAGCAGCAAAACACCTAATGCGCCCACTAATGAAAACAGGGCTTTTTCAAATCGAATCGTGTATTTATAAATATAAACAAAAATCAAACCCAAAATGATCGGTAAAAAGGAATAAATTAAATATTGCAGTGTGACAGCATTTCCTGCATAAAGAACCTGGGAATAGATTAACGCAATGACAAGCAAAGGTAAGGCTCCCAATATGATGCCAATGCTTTTGTTGAACGCCACCGTATCGATCAAATCTCTGGCAAAAGTGGAGTGCAGTTGATTCCTGTTTTTTTTGCCCGACAAGTTGAATATCACAGAGAAAAAAGAACCGCCGATAAACATACCAATATAGGGCAGGTGCAGCAAGAACATGACAATCAAAAGTATTTTGACCAGCGACAAATGAGCTGGTGTGGCAAGTAACGTGAATTGATCGGAAAATTGCATGTGAATATTTCCTTATAAAACGTTAATCAATTTGTCAATGGACAGAAAAACGATCACTAATAGTGCAAAAATATTGATACTGATAAAAGCATATTTGAGCGACATCGACCTGCCCTGGACACGAACAATTTTAACAGCCTGCCAGGACAGCCCAATTGCAAATATTACCATACTTATTTTAACGAATTGGGACTGAACACCGCCAAAATTGAAAATGATGAGTGAGGTAATGGCAGTCGTCAGCATCCATATAAATATGATTCTCGAAATTTGAGTGATGGAAAAGACTCCTGTTAAAGATGGCAGCCCTGCTCGTTCGTAATCGTCGCCCGACAGGAGCAGCAGCAGCCAGAAATGCGGCACCTGCCAGATGAAAAAGAAGCTGGCGATCAGTATGATTTTTGGATCGAAAATGTATCCGCCGCCAGCGACCCAGCCAACCATTGGGGGAATAGCGCCGATCAATGCGCCTGGGACTGCGGCGAAAGCTGTTTTTCGTTTTAATGGAGTATAAATTCCGTTGTACCAGAGTAGTGCGAAAATTCCGAGTAATGTGGCAGGTAAATTTGTTCCAAAATATAAAATAAGGATCCCAGATACCACGAAAGTAAATATGATCAAAAGTGCCGTGTTTGCTTGAATTTTTCCTGCAGCTAAAGGGCGATCTTGGGTTCGATGCATCAGCTCATCGATTTTTCGTTCCTGTAATTCGTTCAAGGCTGATGATCCGCAGGCTAAAAGGAAGATGCCTATGACTGGAACAAAAATTTCAGGCGATATTTTTTCAACCGCCAATAAATAGCCCACAGCAGTGGTGAATGAGACGGCTGCGGTGATTTTGATTTTGATTAGATCGGAGAAGATTTTCATCCAACTTTTAAGCATGTGATTTTTTTAAATGAGATATTTTAGGGCATTATACCAACAATTACTAACGGAACAGCGGGCACACCTCTGCCCTGGCGAATAACATTGTAGAGTTCACCTTCGTAGTAGGGAACTCCTGAACTCATCTGTAATTGAAGTGATTTCATGGGTAGTATCGAAATTCCCACATCAATCATATCAACAATATAAAGAGCAAGATGCCTTTGGAAAAGAAAGGGACTTTCAAAATAATATTTACCTAACATGATTTCAATTGATACTCGTTCTTTTGTGAATTTCGTTCCATTGAAACTGGATGGCGCAATTCCTTCACATTCTTCTGTTTCTTTTTTACTTATCGAACTGTTTTTATGCCCTTCTTCCCAACTGAGATCAATCAGAAATTTTTTAAAATTATTATTAAAAGCAATCGAACTATAGCGCAGTGCATTTTTATCTTTGACTTCGATGTCCTTACATAAATCAGCGTCGAGCGAACGAATTGACGTATTTATTTCTTCCCATAATTTTTTTCTGTGAATTTTTAAGAATTCAAGACCATTAAAATGGGAATATGTCTCAATAATTTTCATGTTTAGAATTACTATTCCTGTTGAATATTAAAGAACTTTAGATTAAATCTAATACCCATCAAAAAATTACAAGGATCTTTGCAATTACTTCTATTAATTGATTTTCACAACTCTATGATACCAGCCGTATACATTCATATATTCAAGAAAAGTACACATTTCATTTAAACCGCTTGCAACAAAAGTGGGTCGATTTAACTGTTTAATAAAAAGTGAACGTCTGATATCGTTAGCAACAACACTAAAACGAGGTCGGAATTCAGGTAATATCAAATGAATGTCGTTGAATCTTAACAAACCAGAATAAATTGGGGTCGAATGTTCAACCTCGAATAGTGCCGCAAGTTTGTTTGAGCCTTTTTGAATCCAAATGACATCTATTTCTTGAAGAATATCTTTAGCTTTTTCAGATTCAAAACGCATTCTATTAAAGCATTCAAACTTTCCCGCAAGTGACCAATCCAAACGATTACGATCATTCATTGGAACCCAGATATCATAACCTTTGTTTTTTCCTATCGAACCTAATAATGTCTGTATTTGTGAATGAGAAAGTTCTGGAATAGCTACTGAACCAGTTGAATCCAGAAAATTTTCTAAAATTGACCAACCAAAATAAGATTCGACATTAAACCTTCCAACTCTTGCAATATAAAGTTCTGTCCCATCTTCTTGTAAAAAAATCTGAATCTTATATTGACCATCACTTGCTGGTGTTGTGGCCTGAAAAATATCTTCGTAATCTGAAAAAGGAATAATAAGCGGTTCAGTTTAATTATCCCATAAAAAACATATAACTGACGAATGTCCTTCAAGTTGCTGAAGATCTTCCTCTCTTAAACCATAGAACATTTGATGTTTTCTATGAATTTTAGAATAGCGAACATAAATTCTAATTTTCGAGTTTTTCAGTTCAAAAAGTGATTTACTGTTTCCCAACTTTTGAATTGAACCATATCGATCAGTTAGTTTTTGAAAAAAATCTACTTTTATTTCTTTGACCATTATTTATTTACTCAACTTTATTCCAAGGACAGAATAATTTAGCCGATTCAACATTCGATACAAATATAAAATATTTTTTTTATCAAAACTATTTCAAAGCCTTTATATGAGCGATCATCTCCTTAATATCTTCATCTGTAATCTCTTCATCAGGCTCTGGCATAATTGGATCGTATCCCTTCACGATATCGGTATCGGGCTCCAAAATCGATTTTTTGAAATAGGCTTCGTCGACGGTGATTCGGCGCTCTTTGCTATTGGTGATCACAATCTGTTTTTTACCAAACAGCCCTTTAAATGACGCCCCGACCATTGGCGTACCATCCATTGTGTGACAGGCAGTACAGCCTTTATCATTCAGCAAAGCCAAACCACGAGGGATTTGTTTTTCCTCTGCTTTTTCTTCGGGCATCGAAACAGTAGAGTCTGCTGCTTGCGCAGACGTATCCTGTGAAGATAGCCAGGTCTGAAATTTATTTTCAGGTAAAACAACGAGTTTTGTCGTCATGTAAGCGTGTTCCAGTCCACAGTACTCGGCGCAGAGTACATCATACGATCCCAAATCATTCGGCTGGAACCAGACATAGCCCTGCTCGTTTCCTGGTATCACATCATGCTTTACTCGAAAGGCTGGTATGTAAAAACTATGCAGCACATCCTGGGATTTTAAATTGACACGGATTGGTTGATTAAGCGGAACGTAAAGCGTGTCAGTTTGTACACCGTTTTCATACTCAAACAGCCATGACCACATTCGTCCCGTCACATTAACAGTCATTGCATCCTCTGGCACATCCTTCATCATTTTGTAACCGATCCAGCCGTAGTAGAACATGCCCAGCACGAGCAGTGTGGGAATTACTGTCCAGGTTATTTCCAGCCAGGTGTTCCCTTCGATATTCTTTGGTTCTTTGTTCCGCTTGCGATGGTATTTGATGACAAAAAATACCATCAAAAAAGTGATTAACACCAGCAGGACGACGGAAATCGCCAGGATAAAATAAAAAACATTATTGACGGTTTGCGGGATATTCGCTGTGTCAACGATCATAATTTCACCTATCTGTATGAGACATCAAAAAATGTAAATACAATAAAAATAGTTATTGCCACAAGCACCACCAGTACCATCCATCGAAACAATGGACGCTCGTATTTTAAGTGCATAAAAACAAATAGAACCAATGTTGATTTTACTGCTGCGATCAGGATTGCTGTCCACACACTGAATCCGCC
>CBFDBN010000287.1:0-5504 GCA_965603055.1 uncultured bacterium
ATAGTTTGAAATTCTTTATATATTTAGGAGTGTGAAAAAAAGCAGAGTTTCGCAAATCAAAGATGTACCGTTTTTTTGGAGCATTAAATAATGAAAAACAAACCTTGAAATTCCGATACAATATAATTAGTGTCTGTCCGTCCTGTAACGCAAACAATCTTGTTTGCGCAAAATTAAACGCAAAAACAGAGGCTTACAATGAATGTTGTCCACAAACTGGAAGTTTGGGTTACTTTTCAGATAAACACTAATTATTTTCACAAAGGAATTGTGAATTGTCAATTAAAAATTCTCTCAATTACACTTAGCCTGACGGCTATAGGACAAATGGGTTGGGAACCGGTGGATTATGGAAGTACCAAAATTGGTCCATAAAGGTACCGTGAAATGGTTTGATGATATTAAAGGATTTGGCTATATTCAAAGCGAAACCGGGGAGGAGGTTTTCGTCCATTTCACCGATATTATCCAGCAAAAGGGATTCAGAACTTTAACACCGGGGGACATGGTCGAGTTTGAGCTGTTTGGCGGAGAGAAGGGTCCAAAAGCGATGAATGTCGTTAAGTTAAAAAAGAGGATGGAATGAATACCATTTTCACAGAAGCTGAGATTACTAAAATTGCTAAACTTCTTCAATGCGAATGGAAACTTCGCGGCAATAATTATCGATTGACGCTGGATGATGCTGCCAATGATAGAAAATTATCCCTGGAGATTTATCCCGATATCCCGATCGGGGATGAAACCGGGAATTTAATTTCTGTCTATACAGCAAACACGCACTTACAATTGCATTTCTGTACCGGGTTTGTGCCCAGCGAGATGTTGGGAGAAGTCACTTTTTACGCTGAAGATAATGACAAAGTAACCGGCTTAATTGTCGAGCGGGAAGTGGGGTGCTCCATGTTTGCCAATGTGGATAGCGCGGTTCTCTCCGGTGATTTTACCAACCTGGGACCGGAAGTTATGCTGAGTGGCATCGCGCTGTCTTTAACAGAGCATGTCCTGGATTCATCGGTAAAATAAAATGAGTAGATTTAGTTTTCATAGCCGATTTGTGACAAAGATTCGCCAGCTATTATGGAAAACCATGTAGAAGACTTCATCAATTTTCTAATCGTTGAAAGAAATTTAGCTGCCAACACCATAGAGGCTTATGCCTCAGACCTGGTTAAATATGTTGATTTTTTATTTGCCAGGGGGATAGATAATTTTAATGATATTCGCCCCACGGATATACTCGCATTTTTAACAACCCTTCATAAAAACGACCTGTCCTCGTTTACAGTTGCCAGAAATCTGTCGGCATTGCGGATGTTCCATCGCTTTTTAACAAGTGAAAAAATATCGGATAGCAACCCGACAGATTCGATCAGCTCACCAAAACTATCGACCAGGCTTCCCGTTGTGCTCGATCAATTTGAAGTTGAAAAGCTAATTGAACAACCTGATACCACGACAACATTGGGCACGAGGGACAAAGCGTTATTAGAGTTCGCTTACGCCACTGGCGTACGTGTGTCAGAGTTGATGGCGATTAAAATAAACGATCTGCTTTTCGAGGATCAATTGGTGCGTATTTTTGGGAAGGGATCTAAAGTCAGAATCGTTCCAATCGGCGGACGAGCCATTGAATCGGTTGAAGATTATTCACACAATAGCCGACCAATGCTGGTCAAAGCTTATGAAAATAATGATACGCTGTTTTTGAACAACCGGGGAAAACCGTTAAGTCGAATGGGATTCTGGAAAATTTTGAGGAAATATGTGATCGAAGCCGGGATCGGTAAATCGGTCTCGCCCCATACGATCAGGCACTCTTTTGCCACGCATCTCATAGAGGGCGGCGCAGATTTGCGCGCCGTTCAGGAGATGTTGGGACATGTCAGCATTTCTTCGACACAAATCTATACCCATCTCGATCGTGAGTATTTAAAAGAAGTTCATCGAACTTTTCATCCCAGGGAGAAAGAATTTTATAAATCAAAAAAGGAAATATAATGAAGGGCAAAATGGGTTTTGACCTGTTATCAGAAGATAAAATCAAATCTGTATTGAAGACCGAATTGTTTGCCAAAAAAATTTATGCGTTCTGGAGCGTGGGATCTACCAATGAATTTGCCTATAGTCGTGCATTGCATGGTGATAGCGAGGGAACATTGGTGATTGCTGAGCAACAGTCAAAAGGGCGGGGGAGAAAATCACGAACGTGGGATTCTCCATTTAACAAGGGGCTCTGGTTTTCTTTAATCCTTCGTCCCCGGCTCCCTGCCTCCCGAGCCGGGCTTGTGCCTTACCTGGCTGGTGTATCCCTTGTCGAAGCTGTTGAAAATATTACCGGTTTGAAGCCGGTTGTTAAGTGGCCCAATGACTTATTATTGAATGGCAGGAAATTTTGCGGCATCCTTTCAGAAGTCGAGTTTGAGAATAACACTATAAAATTCATCATACTTGGAATCGGGATAAATATCAACCATAAAAAGAATGAATTCCCCGAAGATTTTCGCGAACAGGCAACATCACTCCGGATTGAATCTGGTTCACGAATTGATCGAGTTGAATTTTTGGCAGAAGCGCTGTTTCGACTTGAAGAAAATTTTAATGATATGAAGGAAAAGGGTTTTAAAAATATTATAAAAAAATGGAAAAAGAACTGTCCCCAGCTTGGTAAAGAAGTCGTCATATTTCAGGATGATTATCACTATCAAGGAATATTCGAAGAATTAGACGATGAAGGTTGTTTATTATTACGAACCCAGGACGGCGAATTAAAAAAGATCGTTGCCGGCGATATCTTATTTTAGGAGTATCAAATGTTCATTGCGATTGACATTGGAAACACCAATGTAGTGATTGGCATCTATCGAAATAGCGAGTTGATTGCACACTGGCGATTGTCCAGCCAGACTGCCCGCACCAGTGATGAATGCTGGATATTGCTTTCGTCATTGTTAAAATCAAATTCAATTGAAATGGATCAGGTGCAGGGTGGAATCATATCTTCAGTTGTCCCCAACCTGACTGCGACATTTATGCAGGTATTGGAGGATTACTTTCAACATAATCCAATCATTGTTAGCTCGGAATTGAAAATCGATTTGAAGATATTATATGAAGATCCGCGGGCTGTGGGGGCGGATCGAATTTGTAATGCTGTCGCTGGATTTCACCGCTATGGCGGACCTTTGGTTATATTAGATTTCGGCACAGCCACTACTTTTGATGTTGTATCAATAAACAATGAGTACCTGGGAGGAATCATCGCACCGGGGATCGAATTAACAGCAGCGGTGCTGCATCAACGAGCGGCTCGCCTGCCAAAAGTCGAGCTAAAATTTCCCGCATCAGTCATTGGAACCACTACCGAATCCAGTATTCAGGCCGGCTTGATGTTTGGTACCGTAGAATTAATTAATGGTCTGATTACCCGAATTGAAGGGCAGCTTGGAACACCGGTCAAAACCGTTGCCACCGGGGGGCTGGCAAAAGTTGTAGTGCCTTATGCCAATAAAATTGTACCGGTTGAACCGTTTTTAACATTAGAGGGTCTGCGGTTGATTTATGAACAGGTCGGTGGGTAATTAAGTAACAAGGTAAATAGGTAACTGGGTAACTGGATTGCTGCGAATTCAGCCAATTCTATAAAATCTTTGTTCATTGGGCAAGATTGAATGTTTAGTTACTAAATTAATTGTGAATTGTCAATTGACAATTGTCAATTAGGGTGAGCGCTCATAGTGCCATATTGATCAAACTAGGCGGATTGCCGATAGCCATTTTCTGTGTTTGTCCCTGTCAGTGGTGCAGATTTTTTTTGCAACATATTACATAATTTGGATTATTAAATTTCGTCTTAAATAAGCGACGGAGGCAAAAAATGAAGAACCATTCCAAACCAGTGATGAGAAGAGAGTTTTTAAAAACAGGCTTTGCCGGAGGAGCTGTTTTGGCAGTTTTCCCTTTTAAAAAACTTCTCTCACTTGATGATTCCCCAATAAAATCCAATAGTAATAGATCAAACAATTCTCATAACAAACTTCAAGAGATTGTTCGTGAATATGGAAGTGAATTTGGTGCCATAAAATTGAAAGATTGATCAAAAAGTGGAGGATAATCATGGCAATTTTTGAGATGGAAAGCTGGTACGTTGCCGAAGGAAAAAGCGAACAGCATAAAATGGCGCTTCAAGGCTGGTTAAAGTGGGTGAACGATCATCGGGAGCTATTCCCGGAATGGAAAAGTGTCCGTTATTTCTATAAAAAAGTGGCGGGTGAAGAATCAGATCGCCATTTTATCATCTGGGAGTACGATAGTCTCGCCGATTTCGAAAAATACAAGAAACGTCGGGGTGATTATAAAGGTTCCTACGAGGAGTATAAAAAACATGATCCCTACTACATGGGGGTATTCGAGCATAAAGGAATGAAAATTGAATTCTGGGAAGACCTGGAGCGGGATCTGTGGATTGAGTGAGAAAGACTTAATTTTATCAACATACAAAGCAAAAATTTCATAGGAGGAAAGGTTATGTATTTAATTGAAAATCTAAGCCTGGTTATCTCAAGAATTATTCTATTGTCATTGATTCTACTTTTCACTGCCTGTTATTTAAGTGCAGCCCCCACCGAAAAACCGGTGCTTCACGGAAAGCACTGGGTCGCCATTACTGGAAAGCCATTAGCTGCCACGGCTGGCGCAAGAATTTTCATCAAAGGTGGAAACGCGGTTGATGCTTCCTGCGCCATGCTCGCTGCCACTTGCACCATGTACGATGTGCTGAGTTGGGGCGGGGAAACCCAGGCATTAATTTATAATCCACACACCAAGAAAGTCATTGGAATTAATGCCCTGGGCGTGGCGCCGACCGGGGCAACTCCAGAATTCTTCAAAAAGAAAGATAAAAATGCAGAATTCCCCCCTCAGTATGGTCCCCTGGCAGCCGTGACGCCCGGCAATCCCGGCGGATTGATGGTCATGCTGGCAGAATTCGGCACGATGAGCCTGAAGGAAGTGCTGGAGCCGGCGATGGAAATGGCTGAGGGGTATCCCATTGAACAACAGTTGGTCAGAAGTATTGAAAGAAACAAGAAAAGAATCAAGGAATGGCCCTATTCAAAAAAGGTCTTGCTACCACATCTCGGAGAGGAACATGAAGCGCCCCATCAGGGCGAGATTTTTCGCCAGCCAGATTTGCTCAACACCTTACAAAAATTAGTCGAAGCAGAGGAAAAGGCGCTGGCTGAAGGCAAGGATCGGAAAGCAGCCATTTACGCCGCTTATGATCGATTTTATAAGGGTGATATTGCCGAAGAATTTGTCCGAGGCTGCCAGGAACAGGGCGGTTTAATCACAAAGGAAGACCTGGCGAACTGGAAATATTATCTTGAAGAGCCGGTGATGACAACTTACAAAGGAATCGAAGTCTATAAATTGACCTGCTGGGTTCAGGGTCCCGTGCTTTTACAGGCGTTAAATATTCTGGAAAATTTCGATCTGAAATCCAT
>CBFDBN010000288.1:0-5477 GCA_965603055.1 uncultured bacterium
GATGTCGAGAAGTATCGGATACTCATTAGTGAACAGCAGATTGAACGACGCGTGAAAGAGTTGGCTCGCCAAATTTCCGATGATTATCGAGATAAATGCCCGATCTTGATTGGTGTGTTAAACGGGGCGTTTATCTTTTTATCTGATCTTATTCGAGAAATGGATATTGATTGTGAAGTTGATTTTGTTAAAATTTCAAGTTATGGCGGCGGCAGGGTATCTACCGGGCAGATTAAGGCGAAAAAACAGTTTGATAGTCATGTTGATGCTAGGCACATACTGATTGTTGAAGATATTGCTGATTCGGGTCGTTCGATAAAATTTTTGGAAAAGATGTTTGAGGGGACCACCCCAGCCTCATTAAAGTTTGTATCTTTATTGCTAAAAGAGGGCACTGCTGTTGTAGATTTTACACTTGATTATGTTGGATTCACCATACCAACCCAATTTGTGGTTGGTTATGGTCTGGATTATGATCAAAAATATAGAAATTTACGAGAAATATATATACTTGAATAACATTGTTTTGGAGAATTTTGAGTCGATGAAAGAGATTTTACCGATTAAATATTTTAGAAATAGAAAAGCGGGCGAGAAGCAAAATATGCGCAAGCAAAGCCAAAAGTCACCTAACCGGCGGGATGAAAATCGCAAAAAGAAAGACGATAATTTTCAATGGCACAAGGCGACTCGTACCTTTCTATTCTGGTTGATTTTTATTATCATTACAATCTGGATTTCCCGATGGTTCAGCCAGGGAGGCAAGGAAGAACATCGAATTAACCTAACGCAGTTCAGGGAATATTTAGAAAAAAGTATGATTGAAAAAGTGGAAATTCGTGGTCAGGAATTCCATGGCGTGTTAAAAGAACCACAATCGGATCCTGATGATTTTCGGAATACATATCAATCATTTGTGGTAATACTGACTGAAGAAATTGATATTAATACGATCTTTAAATGGATGGATGACTACGGATTTCAAGCAGAAGCGAAACCGAAAACGATCGAGTGGTGGGGATATTTAATAAATGCACTTCCTTTTGTCATACTTATCGTATTCTGGTTTGTCCTGCTCCGACGCATGCAGGGCGGGGGGGCAAAAGGAATATTCTCGTTTGGAAAATCGCGTGCCAAGTTGCTTACAGAAAATAAAATGAAAGTGACATTTGAAGATGTCGCTGGGGCTGAGGAAGCAAAACAGGAGCTTAAAGAGATTATTGAGTTTTTAAAAGAACCAGAAAAATTTCAAAAATTAGGCGGAAAAATTCCCAAGGGAGCTTTGTTGTTAGGTCCACCAGGGACAGGCAAAACTTTGTTAGCCAAAGCCGTTGCCGGTGAAGCTGATGTTCCATTCTTCACGATGTCAGGCGCTGATTTTGTGGAGATGTTCGTAGGGGTCGGTGCTTCTCGAGTGCGAGACCTATTTGAGCAGGGAAAAAAGAGCGCACCATGCATCATTTTTATCGATGAATTAGACGCTGTTGGCAGACATCGCGGCGCGGGATTAGGCGGCGGACATGATGAACGGGAGCAGACCTTGAACCAACTGCTGGTAGAAATGGATGGATTCGATTCCAATGAAGGTGTCATCTTGATCGCTGCAACCAATCGTCCCGATGTGTTAGACTCAGCTTTATTACGTCCCGGTCGATTTGATCGACAGATTGTGGTCGATCGACCTGATGTTCGCGGACGGGAAGGAATTTTGAGTGTACATACTCGTAAAATCCCATTAGCGAAAAATGTCAACCTCACCATTCTGGCAAAAGGAACCCCCGGTTTCTCCGGGGCTGATCTGGCGAATATGGTCAATGAGTCAGCGCTATTAGCTGCCAGAAGGAATAAAAAGAAAGTGGAAATGGAAGACTTTGAGGAAGCAAAGGATAAAGTATTAATGGGTATAGAACGCAAAAGCCTGTTAATTAGTGATGAAGAGAAAAACAGTACGGCCTATCACGAGGCCGGTCATGCGTTGGTAGCGAAATTAACGCCCGGTTCTGACCCCATCCACAAAGTTACGATTATTCCTCGCGGTCAAGCGTTGGGCGCAACGACCACTCTGCCAATTGATGAAAAACATAATTATTCCCGGGACTACTGTGAGAGGATGTTGATTCATTTGTTAGGTGGACGATCGGCTGAAAAGCTGGTATTAGATCAGTTGACGACTGGTGCAGGGAATGATATTGAACGTGCCACAGATATTGCCCGTAAAATGGTTTGTGAGTGGGGAATGAGTGAGAAAATGGGACCTATGACCTTTGGCAAGAAACAGGAAGAGATATTCCTGGGCAGGGAAATTGCACAGCATCGTGATTACAGCGAACGAACAGCACAATTAATTGATGAAGAAGTTCGGATTATTATTGTAAAGGCATCGGTAACTTCTGAAAATTTGTTAAAAGATAATCTCGATAAATTACATCGCCTGGCTGAGACCTTATTGGAAAAAGAGATCCTTGATGGGAACGAAATTGATGAAATCTTGAAGCAGATCGATGAAGAACGCCGTAAAAAACAAAGGCAAACTAAACGTTCAAAGAAAGCGACTAAAGCTGAAGATAAAGGAACAAAAGTAACGTAGGGCGTGGGGAGTGGAGCGTATATCGTAAAACACGACTGGTTGCGCCCCACACCCTACGCGCTACGCCCGACGATTTGTACTGTTTTCATTAAATCAAAAACTTGACTGAATATTAAAGATATTGTTAAAACAAAATATTTTAAGCAACCTCAACCTGAAATGTTGGGGTTGTTTCATTGTTGGGATCCGGGATGACAACGAAGGAGCAGAATGATGGTGGGTATTGTGTTAATGGGGTTGGCATATTTTGGCCGGGTATTACCGATTCATAATTTTTTATTAGTCGATCGGATCAAAAATATTAGCAGCTATCCCAATTTATCCCTTTCTTTAAGCTGGAATTTGACAAACTTGCCGATTTTATCACCCATTTTTCTGGTAATTTTAGCCAGCATTATCTTCATTCTTTTGTATCTCTACAAGACATCTGAGCTGATGAACAAAAAAAAGCTGGTTAGTATTTTAATCATAATCAGTTTTCTTTTTTTAGTGATAAATTTTTTAATGGTTCAACAAAACCGAGCTCCAGCAGTAAAATTCCGCCTTGCTTTCATTCCGGTACAGGGTGATTCGATTTTATCCCATTCAGCATGGATGGGGGATGCATTGTGGGATATGACAGCCCGGCAGCTTCAAAGTTCTGTATTAGACCAGGCAATTATTTCTCCACTAGAATGGACGTCGGTTATTGTAAATGTGGATTCGATTAAAAATCTGAATTATTTAAGAAAATTAAACAGCCAGGTAAAGGCTGAGTATATTTTACCCGGGAAAATATCTGGAAATGAAAAATCTCTCAATTTCACCTGCCAGATGATCGATTCCCGGGGTGGAGAAGTGCTTATTAATCAAACTTTTTCATTGATTTCTCACAAGCTACCTGAAATAAGCACTAAAATTCGAGATGAGATTTTAAACCATTTCAATATCGAATCCAAAATTAGCGAAGCCGGGATAAGGCATATTTCTCCAGAAATATATCAAAAATATTTGACTGGAAAAGGATTTTTTCAGGAAAAGAACTATCAAGTTGCCATAGACCTGGCACACCAGGCAATTGCTGCAGATAGTGGAATTGTTGAAGCTTATGTCCTGGCTGGTAAAAGTTATTTTATGAAAGGAATTGAGAAAAAGAACAAAGGCGATTCACCAGTTGAAGAATTTGAGCAAGCAAAGAAATGGTTAAACCAGGCTATTGATTTGGATTCTTTCTGCGCCGAAGCATACAATTTCCTGGGTGAATATTACATTTACCAGGAACGTTGGTCATTAGCTGAGCAGATGTTGAATGAAGCGTTTCGGTTGAATCCCAATTATCCTCGACTTTATCTTTCGCTGTCCCGCCTTCATCGATCTCGTTATAAAAAATTTGGCTTTAAAAATGAAGAGCAGTTGTTCCGACGTGCAATTTTTATTAATCCATGCTATGAAGACGGCTATTTGATGCTGTCAGATTATTATCTATTTGAGAACCAGCGAGAAAAGGCGATCCAGGTTTTAGGGCAATTTCTTGAGATCAATCCTAATTCAGTCCCGGCGCTAATGGCGCTGGGAAAAATTTACTTAGTAAGAAACGAGATTTTGAAAATTATCGAAATTTATAATCGAGTCCTTGAACTGGAGCCAGATAATTCGGATGCTTATTATAATTTAGGGATTCTTTATTATAATTCTAAAGATTATGATAATGCCGAAGAGTTTTTAAAACGAGCCATTGCCACTGATAATCATCTCAATGCCCATTTGTATTTGGCTTATCTTTATGAAATAAAAGGCGAATACGACAAAGCGATTGAATATCTTCGCAAACGGATTCGTTATCGTAAAGGATTGGATGATGAATTCGCAGAGGAAGCCCGGAAGCATTTGTTTAAGTTGTTGCACCCGGAAAAGTGAGTGGTGAATGGTGACTGGTGAGTGAGAAATGGGTAATTAGGTTATTGTGTAAATGGATTTATGTGTATATAGGGCAATGAATTTAGTTTTTTAAATTTATGATTTTGGTTTAATAACAAAGTAAATCTGATGGCAAACCTGGAGATATTTCAGATTCAATGTGGAAGCAAAATTTTGGATTTATCCAGTCGAACGCATATTATGGGGATATTGAATGTCACCCCGGATTCGTTTTCTGATGGTGGGGAATATTATCAACCCCAACAGGCGATTGAACGCGGGATTCAAATGGTGGAAGACGGCGCAGATATTATTGATATCGGGGCTGAGTCTACCCGTCCCGGGGCTGAACCGGTTTCTGCTGATGAGGAATTGCGTCGAATAATACCAATTGTTGAGGGGCTTTTGAAACAAGTGGATGTTCCGATTTCGGTTGACAGCTATAAATCTTCTGTGGCAGAGACCGCTTTGAAAGCCGGCGCTCAGATGATAAATGATATTAGCGGCTTGCGGTTTGATCCACAAATGAGACATGTTATCGCTGAATATCGAGTGCCGGTCATAATTATGCATATCAAGGGCGAACCGCGTAATATGCAGCAAAATCCACATTACGACGATCTGATGGGGGAGATATATGGCTATCTTGCCGAAAGTATCCAGTTAGCTGAAGCCGCCGGAATAAAACGAGAGAAAATCATTGTTGATCCCGGGATCGGCTTTGGTAAGCGGTTAATGGATAATTATGAAATTTTGAGAAGACTGGACGAATTTCAGGGATTGGGCTGCCCGGTATTGATTGGTCCCTCACGGAAGTCCTTCATCGGAAGGGTGTTAGATTTGCCGCCAGACCAGCGATTGGAAGGTACTATTGCGGCAGTTGCGATTGGTATCCAGCATGGCGCTCATATTGTCCGGGTGCATGATGTGAAAGAGATTTCAAGAGCGTGCCGTATTATTGACCTGTTGGTGGGGAATACTTCTCTTACAAATT
>CBFDBN010000289.1:0-5473 GCA_965603055.1 uncultured bacterium
CATCCCGCCATTCCCAAGATTCTTCGCATAAGCTGTTCCTTCTTTGCCAAAATAGATATTCAGGAACAGGTTTAAATCCACGTTTTCAAAAATGTTATAAGTCATCATGGGAATGATGCCGAAACTGTTGTCCGACAGGCTGAAAATAGCCGAGCTGCCGATATTGATCAGATCCGTTGCCGGATGCTGGATGAAAAGGTAGACCTGATCCCGGGAGATGGCTTTGGTTTCTGCCATGAGAAACTGCATCCAATCGATTAAATTATATTTTTTGTAATCCGATTTTGCCATGGTATTGCGGTAGCATTCACACATAATGTATGTTTGAAAATCAAACGTGTAATCGAATCCTGCCACCAGTTCGTAATAATGTTTTGAAATTTCCATTGATGGAAGAGTATATATTGAATAGCTGGGTGGAGTTAATCTTTTTAATGCTTTTGTGTATTCATCCATTTTTGTATCATCAATCTTGACTTCATTATATGCATATTCAGCCCATACGCCAATCCCCAGCAGTTCACCCACAATATCGCCGCCGATAATATGTCTTTTGGTATTCAGTTGCAAAAATTTCATCCAGATGGGATCAAAAGCTCGGGCATCGGTCAACTTCCACTGTTTTTGGATGCCCAGCACTGAAAAATCGAAGTGGGAAATTCGCCCCTTTAATTTTAACAGCACATCGGTGTAATCCCAATCTTCGCCGGGAGCATAAATGGTAGTCAGTCCAAAACCAGCGCCGAATGGCAAATCGACTCGAAACGCATTGTGACCCGGCTGCTCGTAAGTGGGATCGATAATGTCTTTTTGATTGAACACATCGGTCGGATTCCAGGCATAGCCAGTGCCCAACGACAATTGCTGCTTGCCGAGCGTAATGTCCGCATACTTGAATGAAAGCTTGAGATATGCGTTATCGAGAAACTGTCGATTTTCGAACGGCAAAATATAGGGATTAAATTCCACGCCGAAAAAACTGGAAGGCGATGCCTCATCTGTTACAATTTGGGGCAAAAAATCCAGAATGTTCCATTGCGTTTTACCATAATAAGTAATGTAATCAAAATTCGCCCCAAAAGCCACTTTATCCGATGGCTTAAATTGAAAGTCTACCCGCAATTTATTGGAGCCGAGCTGGTAAAACTCATTCTTGATTTTCGCCCCCATCAACTGCGGCTCAAAATAACCGAACAATTCTAATTTCTGACAGACAGCTTTCGCATTCAGAATTAACATAAAAATAATCACCAACACTCCCGAATCTCGAATCCCCAATCCCGTATCCCGAAAAAAATTCATTTCCGTAGTCCTCTCTCCGTAAACATCTCATCTTTTAATTCTAAATTATACTTGACCTCAACCATTTCCATGCTGGTCTGGGTATTATCTTCTTTATTAAACATCACCATCTTCATCCCCGTTGGTACGCCATCGATCTCTTTGATGTCATATTGCACCAGCCGTTTGAGCCAGCGATTAGGGTCATTTTCATCATAATAATCCAGCACAACAGGCACAAAATTTTCTTTGATCACCCACATCACCATTCGGGAATAGTGAGTATTCACATCTTTCTTTTTGGTCAACTCCAGCTTGTAACAGTCATACCCTTCCATCTTTTCATCATCGAGCCTCCTGGCTGAAAAATTGGTGATAAACGTATCGCCCGAACCCATATCTTCGTAGGTGAAATCGCTGCCCTGCATCTTTTGTTTTTTCGCATGAGTGGCTAATTTTCTCACCCGTTTGGTGCGTGAGAAGTATGCCCAGATATCGTCGGCATTGTTGAGCATCAGAATCGCCTGGTCCTTCACCCGTGGCGGGGCGGTATAGCGAACCAGGTTTTTCTCACCTTTGTCCTTGCTCCACGATTCATATTCAAACGTGCGCTTTTTTCCAGATGTGGTGACAATGGTCATTTTCATCCTACCATATACCGTTTCCTGGTTCATCAGATCGTTAACTTTCTGGATGATCTGGTCGGCAGTGAGTTCCTGTCCCCACACGATGGTTGCGCAAAATAAAATTAGCACGATTGTGGTTAATAATTCTTTCATCTTCATCTCTCCTCATTATTAAATTATCAATTGACAACTATCAATTGACAATTAAACAGCTTTTCTCGCCCCTATTAAATTCAGCTTAAATTTCCGAACAATTTCAGGCGAAAGGATTTCTCCTTTTGAATTTTTAAAATACAATGCATTGTATGGACACTGGACAATGCAGGCTCCGCATTGTACGCATTGATTCTTTCGGGGGATCGCTGCCAGGTGCTTTTTCCTGTCCACTTCAAAGCAATTTCTCGGGCAAACCATCTCACAGCATACAGCGCCCTTACATTTATCTTCATCAAGAGTAATCTCAAACTGTCTGTCAGGATGCAAACTACTTTTGAGTACCGGGGTACAACCGGCTAAATCCATGCTTAACAGAAGAATTACTGCCAGGGAAACGACCCCCCAACGGATTAAAATTTCCCAGGAAAATCTTCCAATCAGCACAGTAAGAGTTGTCAAACCAATCAATAAAAGTCCCCACAGGATGAGTTGAAGCCCACCTCTTTCAAAATTGAAGAAAGCACCGCTGACTCGTTTGTTCTCTGTCGATAGCCATCCCTGGTAAACGGGAAACAGGAAAAATATTAATAGTGATAATCCCCCGGTTAGCATCACCAGGGGTAACAATGCCTGCCGCCAGATAAAATAAATTATCAACCCTGATAGTATGGAGATGGGAAAACCCCAGGCAATTGCCATTTCTAAACGCTGTACCAGTGAAAACTCGACCTGTCGCATGGCAGGAGTTTTTATGAAATGGTTTTCAATAAAAGCAGGAATTTCCCTGGCATAAACCGGTCCCCAAATGATTTTCCACCCTGATTTATCCGAAACCACCCTGGCTTCGACGCCCGAAGCTGCCAATTGAGGCAAGATAATTTTTCGATGATTCACAAATTTCTCAATTCCACTTGTCTTCAGAACAGAAATGATGCTGTGTGAATTAAGATGCCCGCCTGTTGCTGCACACCAGACATTGATGCCGTGACTATTGGCGACAAGCAGGTAGCAATTCATACCCCGAAGCGCTCGCTTGACTCGTTCCACGGTCAGGTGAAAATTGCAAGTAACCAGGACAGGAGAATTGTGGTCTGGGCTGCCGATTTTGATTAAACCGGTTTTGCAGGGAAAAGGAATCATTCGAAAAAAGGTTTCGACAATGTTTATCACGATATACTTTAAATTTTTCATTCCCTCTCTCCTGCCCTCTTTTTCGCAACCAGCTCTACAAAGCTTCCCAGCCAATTTTCCCTGGTATGTTCAATCTCAAAATTGATGCGTTTCACTTTTTTGTTGAGATTGGATACAGCGTGGGTCGTAGTTTGAGTAATTAAATATGTAATGACAACCAGGGGAAGCCTCACCAACCAATAGAAGATTTTTTTGATGAAGCTGCCGGGGCACACTTCATCCCCGACGAGCAAAATACCACCTGGTTTAAGAATCCTTTTGACCTGGTTTAAACCAAAAGTTAATTCGTCTTCGGAAAGTTCTGAAAAACACAAACCACTCATCACCACATCGAAACTTTCTGATTTTTCGGCATCCAGCTCTGCGATTCCTATTTCACGAAATTCAACACAATCCGAAAGTCCCGCCTTTTGAATTTTTTGATGAGCGATTTCCATCATCCGGGGATTTATATCGATCGCCTTGACTTTTGCCCCTTTTTGGAGTGCTCGAATCGTCAGGGCGCCAGTCCCACATCCGATGTCAAGAACTGCCTGTCCCTTCTGAATCGAAGCAGTCAAACGATCATACGCTTTGTCGATGGTACCAAGCGTCAACAATCGAATCCCTTTATCGTATCGATTGGGAGCAGATTCAAGAATTTTCATCAGGACGTAACTGCTCATTTTTTTCTATTTTTTAAATTTTATTGACCGACCTATCGGTCAAAAATAACTAAAAAATTTAATCCACACAAATCCCTTCCAAAAACACCTTCATTGAATGTTCGGTGGCTTTTTTCACATCAAAGATATTTTTATTCATGATCCATTGGATCATCATGCCGTCCATGGCGCCTAACATCAGTGATGCCGTGTAAAAGGTATCAACAGCTTTAAATTTTCCCAATCGAATGCCCTCATCTAAAATTGATTTGATGATCTTTCGAAAATCTTCATAGATTTTTTCTAATTTTACAATACCTAATTTTTTTTCATCTTTCTTTCGCACAGCTTCCGCCCAGAAATCAAGCATAATTTCCACAATATCGGTCGTATGTGTAGCGATCATGTCTGCCCATGACTGAAAAATCACTTTTATTTTTTCCACTGGATCAGTAATTTTGAAAATGGCTTTAGCAACCGATGTTTCCATGGATTCCATAAAGTGGTTGAACACGAATTCAAATATTACTTCTTTGCTTTCGAAATACTCGTATATCGTGCCTTTGCCGATATTCGCCGCCTCAGCCACATCCGCCATTTTGGTATTGGCAAATCCCTTTTGAGCGAACACCTTCATAGCTGCTACGATGATATCCTGCTTTTTGGCTGCTTTATCAATAATCTTTGGCATAAATCCCTTTTATTTTGACTGACCAGTCGGTCAATTTAATTGTACTGAATATAAGCGATTTTGTTTCAAAAGTCAAGGGAAAAATCTAATAATTTTGATAATTTTTTTCTCGCAGCATTGAAAATCCTATCGGGATAATTTTTTACTATGTTGATTTTCTGCTTGACAGTTCAATTTATTTTTGTATATTAATAAAAAACAGTGAAATTGCGAAATCACCAACAGACATGACCGACAACCTGATCCATCCAACCGGTTTGTTACTGTTCAGTTTGCTAACTTGCCGCTTATAACGCTGTCTGCACAATCAGAATCGATTCCCAATGAAGTTCTTCACGAAGATACTTTATACTATTAATTTTGAACAGTATGAATTAAGTAATTCATTGACAGTTCGATATGAAAACAATAAAGGAAATGAGTTCCGGCATGAAAAGGACAAATAACTTAGTTAAAGAATTTGGCGATAGGTTAGTATGGGGACGCTACAGAGATGATTATGAACCCAGCGAAGAATAAAAACAGTATGTAATCCACTTTTTATCAAAAAGTTAGGATATATTATATATTACATGCTACTCCGGTTAGTTCACATTTTCCACCGGCATGTGTACAACCTGTCGAGCCATGAAAATCCATTCCACATTCTTCTCCATATCCCCAATCAAAGCAATCCCAACATACCGTTGGTTTTAAAGCATAGGCAGATGATGGAAATAAAAATAGTGTGCTCATCGATGCTGTGAACAATAGCACCAACAGAAATGTGTCTATTAATTTGGTTATTGTAGTCTCTTTTTTGTTCATGGTATATTTCACCTCCTTTCATTATTTTGAGTACTCTCGGCTAAAAATAATTATTGTTTTTCAATAAGTTAGGGTAA
>CBFDBN010000290.1:0-5455 GCA_965603055.1 uncultured bacterium
GATTCGATTAAGTATTGGAAGGATGAAAATGGCGTTTTGCATGTTCCAAAAAGGAGACGGAGTGATGTTGTCCATTACAATAACTTTTAATTACGTTTGAATAGACTTCTGCAAAATTAAAATAGTTGTCATTCTGAGTGAAGCGAAGGAATCTGATAATTCACTAAATTTCCAAGGATTACTTCGTCGCAGGCTTCTGGCAATGATTCGATAATTTTGCTTTTTGCAGAACTCTACGATTCAAAACAATGGAGGTTGACGTGTCGAAATTAATGATTAGCATCTCAGGCATTCGCGGCGTAGTTGGGGACGGGTTGACGCCTCAATTGATTGTAAATTTTGCCCAATCGTTTGGAACCTATTTAGGAAGCGGGAAAGTTGTGGTCGGCAGGGATTCGCGGGTCACCGGACCCATGGTTAAACATGCTGTTTTTTCCGGATTATTGGCTGCCGGGTGTGATGTGATTGACATCGGTGTGTGCCCGACGCCCACGGTACAAATGGCAGTGGAGCATTTGAAAGCTCGCGGCGGTATTGTAATTACGGCCAGCCATAATCCGATAGAATGGAATGCGTTAAAATTAATAGATACCTCAGGTCTTTTTCTTGATGAAGCACAGGGTAAACAGGTTATCAAATTTGTCGAACAGAATCATTTTCAAAATGTGGCATGGGACCAGGTCGGAAAGATTGAATTAAATGACGAAGCTATTGATTATCATGTAAAATCCATTTTAAAATTGAATTTGATTGAGCCAGAAAAAATTGCAGCAAAGAAATTCAAAGTTGTTGTCGACTGCGTTAATGGCGCCGGGGCAACCATCCTTCCGCAGTTATTAAAAAAATTAGGCTGCGAAGTAATCTTCATTAATGAGGAGCCAACTGGACTTTTTCCACGTGCGCCAGAGCCGTTGCCTGAAAATTTAAAAGAGTTGTGTAAAAAAGTCAAATCAGTTAAAGCAGATATTGGATTTGCGGTCGATCCTGATGTGGATCGATTGGCAATTGTATCTGAAAAAGGAGTTCCGCTTGGTGAAGAATACACGCTGGCATTGGCTGTAAATTACGTCTTACAGAAGAAGAATGGGGCTGTTGTGGTCAATGCTTCGGGAAGTAAGGCGATTGATGATATCGCTGCCAAATATGATGCAGAAGTGATTCGGACCAAAGTTGGTGAAATTTTTGTTTCGCAAAAAATGAAAGAAGTGAACGCTGCCATCGGCGGTGAAGGCAATGGCGGAGTTATTCTTCCCGAGCTTCATTTAGGACGCGACGCACCGCTGGGAATTGCACTGACATTGCAGCAGTTAGCTCTATCAGGAGGAAAAATCTCAGAGCTTTTTGCGACTTTGCCACAATATCACATTTCAAAAAATAGAGTTGAAATAACAGATGTCAATGTTTCAGATATTCTGGATGCTCTCAGCGAAAAATATAAAAAACAAAAAATTGATTTAACCGATGGATTAAAAATTCTATGGCGGAATCGATGGGTACAAATTCGTCCTTCCAATACAGAACCAATCATTCGGGTCTATTCGGAAGCGAAAACAGCAGAGGAAGCGAATGCCCTGGGATTTAAATTTATAAAAGAAATTAAAAGTATGATTAAGAAGAAATAGCCCGGTATATTTATTTGTTTGAAATCAATGAAACGTAAATGAGTGAAGCAATCGACCAGGGATTGCTTCTTTTCTTTTTTATAGAAAAAAATAAGAGATGAATTTATGAATGTAGAACAGATTATCACTCGAAAGCGTAACGGTAATGAACTCTCAGAACAAGAATTGCAGTATATCGTTACGGGATTTGTCCGTGGCGAAATACCTGACTATCAAATAGCAGCTTTGTTAATGGCAATCTACTTTCAAGGGATGTCTTATGAGGAGATATTTTTATTAACAAAACTGATGGTCAAATCGGGCAAAAGAGTTGATTTCAGTCATTTAGATAAATTTCCAGTGGATAAACACAGCACTGGCGGAGTTGGCGATAAAGTTTCCATAATTTTAGCCCCCCTGGTAGCGGCTGCTGGAGTCGCTGTTCCGATGATGTCCGGCCGGGGATTGGGACATTCGGGCGGGACACTGGACAAATTGGAGGCAATTCCGGGATTTCGCACCCGCTTAACCCTGGCAGAATTTGTAAAACAGGTTGAAAAATTTGGCGTGGCAATGATCGGGCAGACTGATGAAATTGTCCCGGCCGATCGAAAAATTTATGCACTGCGTGATCGAACCGGAACGGTTCCGTCCATTCCTCTTGTTGTCGCCAGTATTCTGAGTAAGAAGATTGCCGAAGGCGCCCGGGCACTGGTTTTAGATGTAAAAGCCGGCAAAGGGGCATTTTTTACATCACAAAAAAAAGCCCGGGAATTGGCAGAAACGATTATTACCACCAGCGAAAAATTTGATCTTCGCACAACGGCGCTAATGACGGCTATGGATCAGCCGCTGGGCTTTGCTATCGGCAATTGGCTGGAAACTCGTGAAGCCATCGATACGCTGAAAGGAAACGGTCCCAAAGACGTGGTGGAGGTTACCCTGGCTTTGGGTGCAGAAATGCTGCTTCAAGCTGGAGTCGTTGAAGATATTGATTCGGGACAAAAAAAGTTACAGCAGTTATTGGAATCAGGCAAAGCTTATGGAAAATTTTTAGAGCTGGTCGAAATCCAGGGAGGGGATTTGTCTGTCATTGAAAATCCCGGCAGCTATCCGCAGAGTCGATACCACCAGATCATAATTAGTGAGAAAGATGGCTATATCCATTCCATGGATGCGTTGAACATTGGACTTTTAGCCATGGAAATCGGATCTGGACGAAAAAAGATAACGGATCGCATCGATTATGGCGCTGGTATCGTGCTGCAAAAAAAAGTTGGTGATCATGTTTCCGAGGGTGAGCCAATCGCTGAAATTTTCTATTCAAAAGAATTCGATTTTGAGGATCTTCGGCAGAAATTTCATGAGGCAATTAATATTAAAAATGAAGCTCCGAAAATTTCTTCATTAATCATGAAATATATCAACAAAACTTCAATTCAAACCAACCGAACGAAAATTACATGATTCTGAAATTTGATTTGAATAACAATGGAACTATGGGGAAAAAAATGCGACAAGAATTTCTCCATTATTCCCGCATTCCAAAATTCCATTATTATTTTGTCAATGAGTTTAGGTTATATTTTAAATTTGCGATTACAGAAGCATCGAAAACAGTGATTTAAAACCGAGTTCGCTTACCCTTATCTTCTTTTGTTCTATTAAAAACACCGGTGTGGACGTCGCATTTTTCTGTTGGCGCAAACCTTTTTTCAAATAGCTCGGAAATAATTTCGGGACAATATTCGGACGGCAACTTTTTTGTTTCCTTACAAATTTCCACTCTTATAACACCATCGGGCATCTCGAAATCCTGTACCGGCAGTTGAAGTGTATCATGGGCGGCTTTCATAAATGGCGCCCAAATCGGTAATGCCACAACAGCCCCGGCCTGTCCTTCACCAAGTGTTACCTGGGGATCGTCAAATCCAACCCAGACGCCGGCAACGATTTGAGGTGTAAAACCAATAAACCAGGCGTCGGTAAAATTATTCGTTGTGCCGGTTTTGCCCCCGGCAGGACGGTAAAAATGATATGTGGTTCTGGCTGGCACACCGGTTCCTCTATTTAAAACAGATTTTAACATATCTGCCATAATATAAGCTGATTCTTTACGCAGTACCTCCCTGACTTGTGGCTTGTGTTCATCAACAATATTGCCATATTTATCCTCCACCCATAGAATATGGAGCGGTTTTGCCAGTACGCCCTGGTTCGCAAAAACTCCAAAAGCAGATGTGAGTTCAATCAGAATAACATCTGCTGATCCAAGCGCAATCGCATCGTAAGGTGGAATCGGTGTGGATAAACCTAATTTGCGACCATAATCAGCGATTGTGGTCGGGGGGACAATCTCCTGCACCAGTCGCGCGGTAACCAGGTTTAAAGATTTTCTTAGCGCGTCCCTCAACATCGTGGGACCACCTTGAGTGTGATCATAATTATGGGGCGCCCACCGATCACCGTTTGGAAGATAAAGAACTACCGGTTGATTGAGTAATTCAAAGCAGGGCGAGTAGCCATTATCAACCGCCGCTGTATAGACAATTGGCTTAAATGTTGAGCCGGGCTGACGCTTTGCCTGAACTGCTCGATTCCATTTCGATTTCTCAAAATCTCGCCCCCCAATCATTGCTAATATTTGCCCATTTGCTGGATCTATCGCCACTAATGCGACCTGCATCGGAATACTTTCGGTAAGCAATGAATCTAATAATCGTTCATTCTTTCGTAGTTGATTGTAAGGAGTGCTGGCTAAGATTTGAGGATCGATATATTGTTTCGCCTTATTTCTCGAAATGAGTCCCTTGTTATATTTTTTTTGTAAAGTCCGTAGCTGTTTTTTAACTGCTTTTTCAGCAGCAGCTTGTACTCTCGCATCTAAAGTGGTATAAACACTGTATCCACCTTGATACAAATCCATGTGAAATCGATCTTGAAGTTCCTTGCGGATAAATTCAGTAAAGTAAGGGGCGATCCCTTCTTCCTGATTTGGATTCTGATCTTTTAAATTTAGGGGGATGTTTTTCGCTTGCTGGAATTGTTGTTCAGTGATGTGATTATGGCGTAACATATTGTGTAATACGATATTTCTTCTTTGCATTGCCCGATCGGGATTGCGATAGGGATAGTAGGCGGTTGGTCTTTGAAGAAGTCCAGCAAGTAATGCGCACTCTTCAAGCTTTAAATCTTTGGCATCTTTACCAAAAAATGCAATCGCAGCAGCCTGGACTCCATAATTTCCAGAGCCAAAATTCATCTGGTTAAGATACATTTCCAGTATTTCATTTTTTGTATAAGTGCGCTCAATTTGAATGGCAGTGATCCATTCTTTGATCTTCCTTGATATCTTTTTCTCCAGGTCGAGGTACAATTGTCGAGCTAACTGCTGGGTGATGGTACTTGCTCCCTGCCGGTAACTCATGTGCACCAGGTTGATCAGCATGACATAAGTGAATCGTTCAATATTTACTCCCCAATGTTTGTAAAATATATGATCCTCAGTAGCCAGGACTGCCTGGATCATATATTCAGGAATTTCTTCGAGCGGCGTGAAAATCCTTTTTTTAGTAAACAACTCTTTTATAATTATTCCATCGCGGGAGTAAATTTTGGTCGCTAACTCAGGATCATAGTGTTCCAATTGGGTTAAAGAAGGAAGATCTCGACTTAATATATAAAGATACACTATAATGAAAATAAAAAGAATTAACGCTCCAATAAAAATTCTGAACTTCCAGCTATTAACATTAAAAAAGGAAGATTTTGGTTCAGAATTTGAATGATACTCAAACTCATCTTTATTCATATTACGTCGATATCTCCGCATGTTTAAATCCTAAGATTTATTT
>CBFDBN010000291.1:0-5451 GCA_965603055.1 uncultured bacterium
AGTCACAGTAGTACTGGCAGAATTAGGATCAGCGACATCACCTGTCCAATTCTCAAACTCGTAACCGGTGTTGGGTGTCGCTGTGATATCTACAACTGTGCCTTCGCCATAAGAATGGTCACCGACTGGAGGATTGGTAGTACCGCCTTCCGCTGGATTGGCTGCCATTGTTAAGGTGTAAGTTATCAAGGCAAAATTCGCTGTTACTGTTTTATCCCCATCCATTGTTACCGTTGTACTGGCTGAATTGGGATCAGCTACATCACCTGTCCAATCCACAAACTCGTAGCCTGTATTGGGTGTCGCTGAGATATCTACGACTGTACCTTGCGCATAAGTATGATCACCCACTTCCGGGCTGGTTGTACCACCTCCTGAAGGATCCACAGCCATGGTCAAAGTGTAGTTGACTTGAGAATCAATTATAAAAGTACCGTCACTCTGATCTGCAGGATCACCATCAGTATCGGTAACACGAACCAGGCAATTGCTCGATGGATCATCAGGTATTTCCCAGGAGAATGAGCCATCGTCTGTGGTACTCCCAACGATTTGTGTCCAATTAGACCCACCATTTGTGGAATATTCAATTTCTACATTCCCACTGGTCCCGGTTGACGACCAGGTAATATTTTGAAAACTACCGGACTGCCAGCTTTCACCGCCATTGGGAGAAGTAACAGTAATTGACTCAACCGTTTGAGCTTCTGTGATTGTTAAGAATTGATCGATACCGACATTCGTTAATGTCTGAACATTTCCTGATGGCCATTCCACTTTAAGCTCAGCAATAATCGTTGCATCGCCTAAGCCAAAATGGGCACGAAGATTATTATGGCTGCAATATCCTGTTTGTGCAGAAATTTCCCTCATTTGCCAGATCGTTTTACCAGCTTCAATCTCTGCTCTTACCTGAACTTTTGCACCGATACCAGCTTTGTTCGATGTCGTTCCAACACATTGAATATTGATCCAATGATTTGTATTTCCATTGGCTGGCTCGTTATTTGTAAATAAATAATTCCAGGCAGTTCGACAAAGGTACATATCCATAAATCCATCTTTGTTGTAATCAGCCCAGGCAGCGCCAACTGCAAAAGTAGAATCCAGGATAACGCTGGATGTAACATTAGTCAAGGTTCCACTTCCATCGTTAAGATAAAAACGGTTGTAGTATGAACCAGGGGTGCCATCATTGCCGACGAATAGGTCTAAATCACCATCATTGTCCACATCAGCCCAGGCACTGCCATAAGAGAAATCAACGTCAGTTGCTACATCCCCGGAAGTAATTTTAGTAAAAGTATCGCTGCCATCGTTTCGATAAAGCCAATTTGCTTCAGGAGTAGTTTGGGATTCACCATAGTTTGTTATGAACAAATCTAAATCACCATCATTATCATAATCTGCCCAATTACAACCCTGGGAGTCACCTTCATCAAAAACATCAAGCTTGGTAAAATTGCCATTGCTCTCATTTCGCCACAAAAAATTATTGGGACCACTCCCACCAGCAACGAATAAATCCAGATCACCATCATTATCATAGTCAGCCCAACTTAGCCCACCGATAAAAGTTGATCCGGCATCACCAACCAGGTCTATTCCAGTAACTTTTGTAAACGTGCCATCTCCATCGTTAGAATAAAGTGAGTTAGGTAGCTTACCCTGCCATCCATTGGTTACAAATAGATCGATATACCCATCATTATTATAATCTCCCCAACCACAACTGGCGGAGAGTTCATCATCGGTAACAGGCGGTCCTGCAGTGGTGTTTTTAGAAAAAGTACCACTACCATTATTTTCATACAAAAAATTCTTTATAGGATCGCTACTATTATCCCTGTTTGTAGCCGTATAAATATCCAGGTCTCCATCGTTATCAAAATCACCCCAGGTACTTGCTCCAGAAATTACGATCTCGCTTACGATGTCCCCGGATGTTACTTGTGTGAATGTCCCATCACCATTATTCAGAAATAAAAAGTTGTTTTGCTTGTAATTCTGAGTACCATTGGTCACGTACATATCCGGGTAGCCATCATTATTATAGTCCCCCCAGGCAACACCTTGAGATGCCCCGGCTTTATCACTAAATCTATTTGATATTGTGAATAGATCCTGGGCATAAACAAACGATGCCAAAAATATTAATTGAATTGAAAAAATGATAAATGATTTCAAAAATTTCTTTTGCTGCGTCATAATGATGCTCCTCTCGTTAGAAATTTTAAAGGTGATTCTTCATTATAAAACGGCTGATATAAATTCCAGGGCTAACTGAGATTCCACTGTTATCTCTTCCATCCCAGGCAACAGAATATTTTCGTTATTTGAAGATTCTTGTACTTAAAATCTTACCGGCAACTCAATCAATTTGCAGAAATTTTGAGGAGAATAATTTGAAATAAAATAAAATCAGGCGGATATATATTAGCTTACTCGGTTTATTCACAATACCGATTGTATAAATAGAGCGAACTGGCTTTCGGATTCGAAGATATTAATCCTTGCGGAGGCTCGGGGCTTTTGTAAGGATTAAAATCTGAAAACTTTGTTTTGATTATAGAACAGTCGTCAAACCAGGCTTTTCCTTTCAATAATTTTTTGTTTAGCCGGGAACAATCTTTCTTTCAATCGTCTTAAAGCAGAAGTAAGGGGGATCAGCAAAGGATAAATCGAAGTGTCTTTTCTGAATTTTATTAACCGCAAAATATTTGCCTGTCCTGATCTGATGTATTGAATTTCATCTAAAAATTTTTTCATAATAAAAATGCCCAATCCCCCTTTTTTACGGATCTGAACATATTGGGAGATATTCGGGTCATTTGTCTGGTTTGGATCAAAACTGGCGCCATAATCGATCAGTTCCACAACCAGTCTATCAGTTTTAACGTGGACATTCATGGTAATCGAACCCGATTGGATGTTTTGATAGCCATGTTTAATAATATTGGTGCAGGCTTCGTCTACTGAAATGGTAAGCGCGTTTACCTCGCTTTTTGAAAATTTATACCGGGAAGCAAGTCCGGAAATGAAGTTTCTGAGGATAGGTAAATAGTTTATTTGAGCAGGAACAATTAATTGCTCATTAGTGATTAAGCGACTCACGGGCGACTTTCCTTCTTCTGGTGATCAAAACGACTATAACTAAATGATTAGCCTCACTGGCAAACTATCCAAAGTTAGCTGTCATCAGAAAAAAACTGAAGATCAAGCCGCGCAATTGACCGCAATACTAAAATAAAATAATAATAATTTTTTAAAAAGTCAAGTAAATATTGCTGTTGCTATATTTAAGTTTTTGTATTATTTAACAATTTTTAATTTTAACGCTTCTTTCAGAAAACTCCCGGTAAAGGAGTGGTTGTCTTCGGCAACCTGTTCGGGTGTACCGGTAGCAACAACCCGGCCGCCATCATCGCCACCCTCGGGTCCCAGGTCGATGATATAGTCGGCTGTTTTAATCACATCAAGATTATGCTCAATCACAATGACGGTATTTCCTTTTTCCACCAGGCGATTCAATACATTGAGCAGCATATTGATATCTTCAAAGTGTAAACCGGTTGTCGGCTCATCGAGAATGTAAATCGTCCTGCCAGTACTCATTCGCGATAGCTCGGTGGCTAACTTGACACGTTGCGCCTCTCCGCCAGAAAGCGTGGTTGCCTGCTGTCCCAATTTGATATAGCCCAGCCCTACATCTTCCAGCGTTTTTAACTTACGTTTAACCCGGGGAATCTTTTCAAAAAACTGTAATGCTTGTGACACTGTCATATCCAGAACTTCAGCAATGGATTTGCCGCGATATTTGATCTCCAAAGTCTCCCGGTTATAGCGATTTCCCTTGCACACTTCACACGTCACGTAAATATCAGGCAGAAAGTGCATTTCAATCTTAATAATCCCGTCACCCTGGCAGGCTTCGCAGCGACCGCCCTTGACATTGAAACTAAATCGTCCCGGCCGATACCCTCGAATTTTCGCTTCCGGCAATTGAGCAAATAAATCTCGAATATAAGTAAAAACACCGGTGTAAGTTGCCGGGTTCGATCGCGGGGTACGACCGATTGGGGATTGATCAATGTCGATCACTTTGTCAACATTTTCAAGCCCAATAATTTTATCATATTTCAGGGGAGTCTTCTTGCCCTGGTAAATTTCTCGCAGTAGAATGGGATACAAAGTTTCATTTATTAGGGTACTTTTACCCGATCCTGAAACACCCGTTACACAAATAAACAGCCCCAGGGGAATCTTTACATCGATTGATTTAAGATTGTTGCCGCTGGCGCCTTTAAGCTCCAGGTACTGCCCGTTACCGTTTTTCCGCTCCGCGGGAATGGGTATAAATTTTTTACAGGATAAAAATTGGCCGGTGATTGAATTTTCTGCCTGTTCTATATCAGCGGGCGAGCCAGTTGCAACGATATAGCCGCCATTTTCGCCAGCCCGGGGACCTAAATCCACGACAAAATCAGCATTCTCAATTGTCTCACGATCATGTTCAACCACAATGACGGTATTTCCCAAATTTCGAAGCTCAAGCAAGGTATTGATAAGCTTTTTGTTGTCGCGCTGGTGAAGCCCAATAGACGGCTCATCAAGAATATAAAGCACACCCATCAGTTGCGACCCGATTTGCGTGGCTAATCGAATTCGCTGTGCTTCTCCTCCCGAAAGACTGCCAGCGGTGCGATCCAATGTTAAATAATCAAGTCCTACATTGACTAAAAATTTCAACCGGGCATTAATTTCCTTCAGAATTTGATGAGCTATGGTCTGTTCTCTGTCTGTTAACTTCAGCTCATTAAAAAATTTCAATGATCGTTTTATTGAAAATTGTGTGACTTCATGAATATTCCGGTCGGAAATTCTCACTGCCAGCGATTCATTCCGCAATCGAGAGCCGCCACAATCCGGGCAGAATTTCATGTTCATGAAACCCTCGATCCAGGTGCGGATATATTGCGATGTGGTTTGACGATAACGTCGTTCCAGGTTGTTGATGATCCCTTCGTATTGGGTGGTAAACTCGGCATGGGTTTGCCGATCTTCCCGTTCATAGACCATACGGATTTTCTCACCGCCCGATCCATAAAATATAATCTTCAGGTGTTTGGGTTTTAGCGATTTAAAAGGGACATCTAAACTAAAGCCATATTTTTTTGCCACGGAAGCTAATTGCGTGAAGTACCAGCCTTCCCGGGCTTCTCCCCAGGGTTTCAAAGCTCCCTGGTTTAATGATAAATTTTTATCAGGAACGATTAGATCCGGATCGATTTCCATGATGGTACCCAATCCATTACAGGTCTGGCAGGCGCCATAAGGACTATTGAACGAAAACATTCGGGGAGCTAATTCTTCATACGAAATGACACAATCGATGCAGGCGAAGTGTTCGCTGAAAAATAACTCGGGTCCGTCAAGCTGGTGAATGAGAAC
>CBFDBN010000292.1:0-5441 GCA_965603055.1 uncultured bacterium
AAGCCCTCTCCCCTCATTTGACAAAAATAGATACCTGCACTAACGCTATTTCCAGAATTATCTTTTCCGTCCCATTTCACTATATAATAACCAACTTTTTTATATTCATTTATCAACCTTCGAACTTCTCTGCCAAGTAAATCAAAAATAGTTAAAGTTATATTTCCTTCTTTCGCAATAGTCAATTTAAAAGCAGTTTCAGAATTAAATGGATTGGGATAATTCTGGCTTAATTCAAATTTTTCAGGAATATTTACTTGGGCTGTAATTATATTTGAGTATTTAAAGCTCCCATTCTTATTAATCTGTTTTAATCGATAAAAGTTTTCTGCACATGATATTTCTGTATCAAAACACTCGTAATTGTAAGGTATTCCTTTGGCTGCGACAAACCAAATTTTGTTAAAATTCAAGTTATTGCTACTTTTTTGGATTTCAAATCCATAAATATCACTTTCAGATCTAGTCTTCCATTTCAATATAATTTTGTCATCAATAATTACAGCAAAAAAAAATCTAACTCAACTTTTGTGGGATACTCAACGGTTACACAAACCTCATTAGAAAATTCACTCCGATTATTTGCAGAGTCAACTGCATTGATGCAATAATAATATGTCCGTCCGATAGCAATATCATAATCAATATAAATCGTATCTGTCGCCGGAACTTTTGAGATTTCAATGATTGGATTTGCTAAAGTATCTCTGTAAATTCCACAATATTTAATTTTTTTCTCAAGAATCGGCTCCCACGTCAGCTTAATCGCCTGCGCATTTAATGCTTTATATACAATTAAATTTAAGATAATGTATAAAAGGAGCATATTCCGCTTTATGTGTTCATTTCTCATAATGCAAGCACTATAGCTTTTCCTTATTTGTCTTTTTTATATTCGTGTATAGAAACATCGTTGGCTTTGATCTATTCTTAATTTATAAAAGTTATTATAGTCCTAATAGATTTAAAATTGTACATCTTGATTACATGATAATCACTTTTACCTTAATATTGAGATCTGTTATTGTCAATTATAATATACTAATAATTTCTAATTTTTTCAATACATATTTTTAAATTTGTACAACTGTGACCTTAATTTCTGTCATCTTGGAATTCTCTTATTTACTCGCGCGCTGTTTAAGTATCTGGAAACCCATTTACCAAGATTAACTTTTCACTTTCATACTCATACCTAAACTCTGCCAACATCATATTATTCGCTGCCAGATCATCGCTGATTTTCGGAGAAGTCCTGTATAAAACAACTTTATCGCTTGCTTTTTTTATTTAAATTTATTAATTTTTAGTAAAATATTTTTAATCCTTACATCGCACTTTAAGACACGTTCCTTAATCAATTAAATTCAGAACTAACAGGAGAAACTCTATGGACGTACTTCTGCTCTCCCGTATTCAATTCGGTCTCACCATTGCTTTTCACTACATCTTTCCGCCCATGAGCATTGGACTGAGTATCATTCTGATTGTCATGGAAGGAATGTATCTCAAAACAAAAAATGAGTTGTATTACCAGATGACGCGGTTCTGGGTAAAGATATTTGGCTTGATTTTCGCCCTGGGCGTGGCAACCGGAATTGTGATGGAGTTCCAGTTCGGAACCAATTGGGCAAGCTATTCTCGATACGTGGGGGATGTTTTTGGCAGCGCATTGGCAGCCGAAGGAATTTTCGCGTTCTTTCTGGAATCTGGTTTTCTGGCGATTTTATTGTTTGGCTGGAATAAAGTAAAGCCCCGAACCCACTTTATTTCCACAATAATGGTTTCTTTTGGCGCGCATTTCAGCGCGGTCTGGATCGTCGTGGCAAATTCCTGGCAGCAGACACCGGCCGGGCATCATATTGTCGGACAGGGATTAACTGCCCGGGCAGAAATCGTTGATTTTTGGCAATTGGTTTTTAATCCATCGACAATAGATCGGCTGAGTCATGTGCTTTGTGGCGCCTGGCAGGCTGGCGCATTTTTGGTGCTGAGTGTCAGCGCCTACTATTTGCTGAAAAATAAGCACATCGAGTTCGCCCAAAAATCTTTTCGAATCGCCCTGGTTGTAGCGGCAATATCTTCTATCCTGCAGCTCGGCAGCGGGCATTATAGCGCCATTGTAGTTGAGAAACATCAACCAGCCAAGTTAGCGGCTTACGAAGCCCATTATCCGGAATATGAAGCTGCGCCATACCATTTAATCGGTTGGGTAGACGAAGAAAATGAAAAAGTTTATGGCATCAGCATTCCAGGATTATTGAGTTTTCTACTCTCCGGTGATCCGAAAAAACCAATAAAGGGTTTGCGTGCCTTCCGGCCGGAAGATCGACCGCCGGTCAATATTGTTTTTCAAACCTATCACGGTATGGTCATTATTGGAACCGGTCTAATTTTGCTTTCATGGCTGGGACTATTTCTTTGGTGGCGAAAAAAACTGTTCAATTTCAAATGGCTGCTCTGGATATTTGTGCTATCCGTTTTAGGTCCACAGTTTGCCAATCAGTTAGGATGGTTCTCCGCTGAAATCGGGCGTCAGCCGTTCATTGTATACAACCTGTTGCGTACAGAAGATGCGTTCTCAAAAACGATTTCTGCCGGTGAAGTGATCACTTCGCTGGTATTTTTCGGTATCATCTACCTGATGTTGGCCGCATTATTTATCTATCTTTTGAATGATAAAATTCAACACGGACCGGTGGATGAACAAGTGAAGGAGGGATCCCTGGCATGAATATAACATTAGACTTAAATACGATCTGGTTCGCCCTTGTTGGCATACTTTTTACTGGTTATGCGATTCTGGATGGCTTCGATCTTGGAGTCGGCGCGCTGCATCTATTCACCAAATCAGACCAGGAACGACGTCTATTTCTCAATGCTATCGGACCAGTCTGGGACGGTAATGAAGTCTGGCTGGTAACCGGTGGCGGTGCACTGTTCGCGGCGTTTCCCCGGGCTTATGCCACTGTGTTTTCTGGATTTTATATGGCTTTCATGCTCTTTTTATTTGGATTGATTTTCCGTGCGGTTGCCATCGAATTTCGCAGCAAGCAACCCATGCGTTGGTGGCGCCAAACCTGGGACATCAGCTTCAGTGTCAGCAGTATCCTGTCCAGCTTTGTTGCCGGCGTGGCGTTGGGTAATATTATATGGGGCATTCCAATAGATGCACAGGGTGAGTTCGCTGGCTCATTCTGGGGACTGTTTCATCCTTATGCCATTCTGGTTGGAATTACGACCGTGGCTTTATTTATGATGCACGGCGCTATCTATGTCGTTCTCAAAACAGAGGGCGAGCTTCACGATAAAGTGAGAAACTGGGTGAATAATACCATTATTTTCTTTATCATCTGCTATGTTACGACAACAATGGTGACGCTTATTTTTGTGCCGCACATGGTTCATTATTTTAAGCAGGAGCCAGCGCTGTTCATTATTCCGTTTTTAAATATGTTAGCCATTGCCAATATTCCCCGGGAAATTATTCATGGGCGGGATTTCTTAGCGTTCCTGTCTTCCTGTGCTGCGATGATCGCCCTAATGGCGATTTTTGGTATCGGTCTGTATCCGAACCTGGTTTATTCGGTCCCCAATCCTGAAAACAGTCTGACGCTTTACAGTGCAGCTTCATCTGCGAAAACTTTGAAGATTATGTTTATTATTGCCGTCATAGGTGTGCCGATTGTTATTGCTTATACGGTCAGTATTTACTGGATATTCAGGGGGAAGGTGAAGCTGGATGCGATGAGTTATTGATTTTGCGCAAACAGGATGTTTGCGTTACGGAGCCAAAGAAAAAAGCACCCGGTTTGCTTTTTAACCAGGTGCTTTTTTTTTAATGCACATTAAAACGGGAGGATTATTTCTGTGCAAGTCCAAGGGTTTGCATTTTACGAACAATACTCGCTGTTACAGTTCTCACGCTTTTGCATTTGTCGTTTTTAGCCAGCTTCTGCAATTCTGGTATGGCTTTTTTATCTCCAATGCTAAACAAAGCCAGGGCAACGACAATACGGGCAGAGTATTGCTTTTCCGATTTTAACATTTTGATCAACGGATCTACGGCTTCCTGAACTCTTCGTTCACCCAATATTTGAGCAGCGCTGGTACGAATACCAATATTTTCATCATCCAGAGATTTTAACAAGTATTGGTTATATTCAGTTTCACTCATCGTTTGTGATAGCGCAACTCCAGCGACCAAAAAGATTACAAAGAAAGCACAACTCGTTTTTACCAGGTTCTTCATGTTACTTACCTCCCAAAGATATTATCAAGCGATATCTTTGTAATTTATTAAGTGTAAGGATCAGTTAATTATTTTTAGGTGTTTTCTTCATTTCAACTTCATTAATCCAACATGCAAGTGCCATGCCAAAGAAAAGACAAACTTAATAGGTTATTATTTATTTTGCACTTAAATTTGTAATAAATTGCCATGAAATTTTAAGAAGTGTACGCTTTAACTGGTACATTATTCCGCAGATTGATACTTTTTGTACCAGCCTAACAATGAAATTTTTAATATTTGAAATACTGCGAGCTGGTTGTTTGTCTTTTGAAATGATTCAGAAGTTGATCAACAAATTTGAAAGAAAAATCGTTAAGATGTAAGTAGATATGCCTTTTCCATCAATAGATACGACACCAAAGCCACAATGAAACCAGTAAATAATGAAGACAAAATCATAACCGGCGCCAGGTAAAATATCTCCATGCGATGCACGATGAGGATTTGAACGAGCAACAACTGGGTCAGATTATGGACGACAGCGCCCATGATACTGATGCCAAACATACTTAAAATCCGTGAAAAATAGCGGTGAGTCAATCCCATGACGGAAGTGGCGGCAAGTCCTCCTCCAAGTGATAAAATAAATGCCGGGTTGAATAAACTGCCTAATAATAATGATCCAACGAATACTCTGATGATAACAACGATCATCGCTTCACTTAAGCCCATCATGTAGATGGCGAGCAGTGTTGCGATGTGTGCCAATCCCGGCTTTAACCAGGGGAGAGGACGAGGTATTAATGACTCGAACAAAAAGAGTATCAATCCCATGCCAACAAGCAGGGAAAGCCTTGCCAGTTTGGAGTTAGTGAGAAGATGTTTTGAGTTATTGGGTGATAACATCAAATTGATTTTTTTGCTTACTATTTATTTTTATGACAACTTTGTTGGGAACACAGACTATCATCTCTCCAGCGAGATGAATTTCGCCGGTTTTGACACAAATTTTTTCCGGGCAATCAGAGTGAACGACTTGGGCGGAATTCTGACTGATCTTTATTATAGTTTCACCGATTGGACCTTTGACTGTAACTTCCCGTGAAATGTTCAAATCCAGTCGATGAACAACCTGTCCGTTAACTTCGATAGTCACAAAATCGCCCGGCTGCCTCAGATGGCTAAGGGCGATCAGGCTAATGATTCC
>CBFDBN010000293.1:0-5436 GCA_965603055.1 uncultured bacterium
CAAATTCCAATCTCTATCAGCAATTTGGTCATTGTTTATTGAATTTTGGAATTTACTTCTTACTATTATGATATTCTTTTAATTTCTCACTGTACCATTCCCAGATCTTCTGATGAAATGGATAACTCGGTGGATTATTCTCTAATATTTCCAGCAAGCTGATTTCATCTTTGTCTTGAGGTGTGAAACGATAAGTTCGGTTGCGATCATAAATAATGGGGAATTCGGGATGAAACTGGACGCCCAGCACATTGGGATATTGTTCATGCTCAAGTGCTTCGACAACTTTTCCATCTAACGAAGCAGCAATAACCTTCATCCCTTTACCGAGCTTGCCTGGCGTCTGGTGATGGGCGCTGACAATAAAAGGTTTATCATTTTTGTTAAAACCAAGTTCTGTGATAAATTTGCCTTTTTCTAATAATTCAATCGGATGCATATTGTAGGGGATCAGGTTTTCCTCAGGAAAAAGCCTGCGGTAAGGATTGGTATGCCATTGATCGCTACCCAGGGAAATGACCTCTTCCAGTGTTTTCATTCCATATTTTTTTGCCCAGATGTCCTGGATTAAAGTTCCCCCTGTCCCCACGTTCAAGCTCTGGCAACCCAGGCAAATCCCTAAGATTGGGAATCGCGGGGCAGAATCAAGCAGGGCTACAAAATTACTGTCCTGATGCCCTCCCAGCAGATGAAAAATGAATGAAGTCTCCAAAAAGCTTCGGTAAGGTGTTTCAATTTCAGTTAGAAGATCGGTTTGTTCTTGATAGAGATATGGGGGGATATCTGCACCACCGAAAAAGATGATGCCATCCGATTTTTTAAATATATTTTCAAAATCATCAGTCAGGTCATTCTTTTGAAATATTACCTCTTTGTTTAGCTCGTCAGTCAATTTATGAAATTTTAGCCAGTCGAGTTTTTTTTCGATAGCATAATCGATGGTACGCTGATAATCGGTTTTTTCTTTTTCATGATACACACCGATGACCTCAAGATTTTCAAGCTGTATAAAGCCAATTTCCCGAAGATTCATCAAAGCTTTGATACTCCACATCGACGGATAAAGGATGGTCAGTCTTATCGAGTCGGAAGTTTGTTTGGCTGTGTCAAAGTATCGTTGCTGATGACAAATTAAAGCAGAAAATGCTAAAGAAACAACACAAAACAGAATAATCAGTTTGCGCCTGGTGATAACTTTCATTCAAAAATCTCCTTTAATTTTAATTCAAACAAACTGATTCCATCACCCCCAGCGATGGAATCAGTCCATAATTGTCATGTAATTAACAAATTAGCTCACAAAAACAGAACGCGACACAAAAATCCTTTTAAAAGATTTTTTTGTGACCTGTTCCGATTTTGTGTCTAATTGTAATTGACTTAATCTTTCAACCTGACGAAGAATGATCCACAATAATTCTCCAGCCCACATCAAATTTTTTAAATATCAAGGTGAACAATCCTTCTTTAACAGTATTTTTTAGGCTTACATGCCATCTTCCCAGGACATAAGCATAGTTTTTCGCAATAACCCTGATTTCAATATCAGTAAAATCTAATTGCCCCATATTTTCACCGGCATAGCTCTTCTTATACATAGCGAACAGCTCATTCCAACCCTGCAGTCTTCTGTTGCCTCCCTGGAAAGTGAAATCATCTGATTGCCAATAATATTTCATGAATCCTTCAACACTCCCCGCATTCCAGGCAGCCTTTTGTTCGTCCATGATGGTCTGAATTTCTTTTTGAATTTGGGAGAAATTTAATTCAGGCTCTGTTTTGGTACAGAATACTGAAAAAAACAGCGTCATTACGATCAGCTTAGATAATTGAAATTTTTGCACTTTGGTTGCTCCTTGAGTGAATTGAGTTAGTTAAGCTGTTTAATTGACTTAAATATAAGATATGTTATCAAGATTTTTTCAAGACTGCGTTAAAAAAATGGAATAATGGAAAGCTGGAATGATGGAATATTGATGTTGTTGTTTAGATGCTATTCCAATGTTCCAACATTCCAATATTCCGTAATTTAAAAACATCGATTTAAGATTATCGATAACCCACCTCGACGGTTCGATAAGGTGCAAGAAACGCCTAATTACCCAGTTACCCAATTACCTGATCAACCAATCACCGAATCACCTCCGCCCCTTCAATCCTTCCCATCACTTTTCCTCCCTCCGAAAGATACACTTCAACTTTTTTATCTTCATCCCTCACAATAATATCACCTTCGACAATTGATCCATCCTCAATCCGAATTTTCAACGTTCGTCGAGAGTCAGACCGGCTTTTGCTGTCTTTTATGATAATATCTCCCTGAATAATGCTCTTATTTGACAGGGTAATATGCCCATTGTAAGTGACAATATTTCTCCTCACTTCAGTGCTATCCAGGTCAATCGATCCGTTAATTGAAGCAATCTTTCCCCTGACTTTAACACCGGGATCACCGGATACTGGTCCATTAATCGATTCAATATCGCCATCGACAGATACATTGCTTTCCACTGATATACGACCATTTACCGTTTGAAGATCGCCAGATTCGGAATTGCTGCCGATCTCAACCCTCCCGTTGACGCTTCGACAATTTCCTTTTATCACGCAGTCAGAGCCAACAATCACACTGCCGTTCACACTATTCAGGCTATGACGTACCGTCTCGCCATTTCTGATATGAATTGATCGATTTACACTCGAGTTGCAGCTTAAGATAAATACTGTTACGAGTAAAAGCCGGTAGAAAAATTTTTGAAGTTTCATTTTTTAATTCTCCTTAAAAATTTTATTGATCTGCCTTTCTTAATTCCTTATTTACTTTTTGCTAAGCTCAAACATAAAATCACCTGGAAATCGTCCCCGGTTTCTTCTTACAGCTTGCTTTAGCGCCTTAGTTTCTACTACTCCATAAAGCCTTGCTAAATCTCCATCCAGCATCACATTTTGATCACGAATAGAGTATATTTTAGTTTCGATTTGTTCATTCGGGATTATTTCTTCCACAACTGTTCCTGATTGAAGTTTTTACTTGAAAAAAAGGATTAAATTAGTTATAATAATAAAATATTTTAACATAAATGTCAATATAAATTTTACTCATGCTCAAAACTCTTCACAAATATTTCGGCTACACTGAATTTCGTCCACTTCAAGAAGATATAATTAAAGCGATTTTTTTAAAAAAGGACGTTTTTGTGTTGATGCCTACTGGTGCTGGAAAATCATTATGTTATCAGTTGCCATCGATTATTCAGGATGGACTAACTGTCGTGGTTTCGCCGTTAATCGCACTGATGAAAGACCAGGTGGATAGTCTCAAGGATTTCGGCATTTCAGCGGAATTTATTAATAGCTCGCTTTCCTACGAACAGATCGGTGAGATAAAAAAGAAGCTGCTTGCCAACCAGGTGAAACTTCTTTTTGTTGCGCCGGAACGATTAGTGTTACCCCAGTTCCTTGATTTTATCGATCTATTAAATATCAGCCTGTTCGCCATCGACGAAGCCCATTGCATATCAGAATGGGGACATGATTTTCGTCCGGAATATCGGCGATTGGTTGTTCTTAGAAAAAGATTTCCCGATGTCCCGCTTGTCGCTTTGACAGCAACTGCCACACCCATTGTTCAGGATGACATTATCGAACAATTGAAAATGAAAGATACACTCAAATTTCAAGCCAGTTTCAATCGAGAAAACTTATTTTATCAAGTCCTGCCAAAAGGAGACACTTATCAACAACTGATCGACTATCTACGAGCTCATCATGCCGATCCGGGGATCATTTATTGCCAGAGTCGCAAGAGTGTTGAACAACTTGCTGCGACGCTTAAACGGGATGGCTTTCGGTCCCTGCCATATCACGCCGGCATGACCGGTCAGCAACGCACCAAAAATCAGGAAACATTTATAAAAGACAATGCCGAAATTATCGTGGCTACTATCGCATTTGGCATGGGCATCGATAAATCCAATGTGCGATTTGTGATTCATTATGACATGCCCAAAAATATCGAGAGCTACTATCAAGAAACGGGCCGATCTGGCAGGGATGGGTTAAACAGCGATTGCATTCTGTTCTTCAGCTATGGTGATAAATCGAAAATCGAATATTTCATCGAGCAAAAAGAAGACCCCAAAGAACGACAGATCGCTTACGATAAACTACATCAATTGATCCATTATGCCGAGAGCCATATTTGTCGGCGAAAAGTTTTGCTTGAATATTTTGGAGAAGCCTATTCGGTAGAAAATTGCCAGCATTGCGACAATTGCCTGAAAGATCGAAAAACATTTGATGGGACGGTCATTGCTCAAAAGCTGCTTTCCTGTGTATTTCGATTGAAAGAGCGGTTTGGCACCAATTATGTGATCGATGTTTTAAAAGGAGCGAAAAGCGAGCGTATTTTTCATAACCGCCATCAAAACCTTTCCACTTACGGCATCGGAGAACAATACACCAAAAAGCAATGGCAGGCTTATGCCCGAGAGCTGATCCAGCAGAATTACTTAAATATCCAGGGTGGTCAATATCCCACGCTTAAACTAACTGAAAAAAGTAAGGACGTTCTGTTTAATGGCGAAAAAGTTAATCTCACCGTCTACAAAGAGATCAAACCCACAGTGGTAAAAGATGCTGATTTGAAATTTGATGAAACCCTGTTCGAACAGCTTCGCCAGTTGCGTAAGCGGATTGCCGATGAGCGAAATGTTCCGCCCTATATAATCTTTCACGATCGCACTTTGAAAGATATGGCAACACAGGTTCCCACCACCTGGAATCAGCTAAAACACATTTTTGGGATGGGTGAATCAAAATTAAAACGATATGGTCCACGATTTTTGAAAGAGATTATCGCTTATGCCCAACAGATTGGACTGGAGATCGAACAAGACACTCAACCAGCGAAAACAAAGACAGCCATGACCGAATACAAAACGCTGGAATTATTGCGCCAGGGATTGTCCATCAATGATGTGGCACAACAGCGAAAAATTCCAGTTCGCACCATTTACAGCCATATCGAACGGTTGATTCTTTTCGGAGAAGAAATCATTTTGAATAACTATATTCCATCAGAAAGACAACAGGTGATCCGAAAGGCGTTTCACACATCAGGAATCAATAATATCGAGAAAGTGAGGGAACAATTGGGCAGCGAGTTTCCCCTGGAAGAGCTGCGGCTGGTGCGGGCGAAGATGATTGTGGAGCGACGACAAAAAAGAAGTTGAGATAGAAAGAAGTCTGCAAAACATTCTAATAAAATTTTTATAAGAAGGAAATTTTAGGCATACATGGATAACGACCAATTTTCATCAAAAATTGTCTTTCGGTTAATCTTCTCTGATGGTTTAATCTTAAAATTAATGTAGTCACTCTCCCAGGGGGAGATATCCCAATAATTTTATTTCCTTCCAAACTAAAATGGTCATC
>CBFDBN010000294.1:0-5423 GCA_965603055.1 uncultured bacterium
GTTAAAAATCAAGGTTGTTTTCATCACATCCTGGTCAAAAATCAAGGGAGTTGTTGTCACTCAAAAGATACACGCCATTTCGTTACTCCAGGAACGGGCTCTGAATCACCGATGCTTGTATAGAAATATCCCAGGGCATCAATATGTGCAATAAATCCATTCTGTTTCCAATTCCAATCATAGCTTTTTAAAAAATATCCATCTTTGGTGAAAAGATCAATTATCAATCTTTTTCCCGAATAATCTTTAGCCGCCCGAAAATTTTTGCCACCATCTTCAACAATCACAATAAATCTGCCATCAGGAAGTGTGAAAATATTTCTTAACGAACAGCGTTGTACCACTTTTTTGATCATATCTATTCTGCCATCAACAGTTTTATTATTTTTATCAACAATTCGTCCAGTAATATTACCACATCCTTGATTTTTCCTGTCTGGCTCGGGTGTTATTTGAAGATTTATCTTCGAGTCGGCGGTGAATTTTCCATCAAAGTACACATCGTCCGCCAGTGACCTGTTTTTAACCATAAAATGGATGAAATTATAAACCGCTGTTCCATGCTCTGTTACTAATTGATCAAAAGCAGTTTTATCACCGTTACGACAGCGTGCAATCAAAGCATTATCTGTTTTAGATTTGCCCATTTCCATACACTAATATAACACATTGAAATGAAAATTATTTGGCTTTTTTTTATTTTTTTTAGAAAAAGTTGAGATCGAGTAGCTATGAAATGAAAAGTAATTTACTAAAAACCATTTCTGAGGGAATTTCCCGCAAAGGCGGGATGGGATAATGTTTTTTTCCTTTAGAATTTTAATCTTTTTAAAATTTATTATGAAATATTTTCATATTTTTGCCACTATAAACAGAATAACCCAAATCGGTATAAGTTCTTTGCTAATTGAAATGACCAGCGTGCATACCTGTACTGTTAAGGTAGCTACTGGCTGGAATATCATATCCGTTCCATTAAATGCATCAGACATGACTGTAACCAGCCTGTTTCCTGGCGCCGCCTCAAATGCCTTCCAATTCAACAATGGCTATGTGCCGGTGACAACTTTATCCTATGGCGTGGGTTATTGGCTAAAATTTAATAATGCCGGGGATTATGCGATTCAAGGTATGGTAGTCTCACCCAAACAAATGCCGGTCAATGCTGGCTGGAATATCATCGGTCCATTTGAATCAGATGTTCCGATTGCTCAAGTTTCCAGTGAACCACCTGGAATTATCCAATCTGATTTTTTTGAATTTGACAATGGTTATAACAAAGTTACCACGCTCAAAGCTGGTAAAGGCTATTGGGTGAAAGTCAGTCAGGCAGGAACACTGGGTGTTCAGCAAAACGGTGGTTTAAATAAGAGTATAGTAGCGCATAGTGACGATTTCTCTCCAGAAAAGATAAACATGTCACCGCGAATTTTAATCGAAGACAGCAATGAGCGAATAGCTGTTCTCTACCTAGCATCAAATAATGATTATGATAATGGATCTGAATTACCACCAGTTCCCCCAACAGGTATTTTTGATGTGAGATTCAGTACTGATCGGCTGGTGGAAAGCTTGAATGATGCAGAATTAGAAGTTTTGGTTTCGTCTGCTCAATTTCCAATCAAACTTAAGGCAGTTAATTTTGGCGATTTAAATCTGGAAGTGAAGGATGCGATAGGCGGGAGCGTGCTGAACCATCACCTCTCAGAACAAAGCGAGATCGTCATCCCTAAAATATTGAACAAAATTCTGATAAAATCGGCCGAGCCATCGTTGTTGCCCGCGCAATACCAGTTAAGCCAGAACTATCCCAATCCTTTTAATCCGACCAGTATCATCAGCTATGCCCTACTCGAAGCGGGACAGGTTCGGATTTCGATTTATAATATTTTGGGGGAAAAGGTAGCTGATCTGGTAAACAAAGCACAACCGGCTGGCTATCACCAGCTTGAGATCGATGCCCGGGACTATTCATCAGGAATTTATTACTATGTGTTGAAGGTGAACGGATTCTCGGCTATTAAGAAAATGGCAATTGTTAAATAAGGTCATAGTACAATTTCTATACTAAAATCAGAGAGGTTTTGATATTGAAGTAAATTGTTTTCAACAGCCTAAGTTGGATATAATCAGTTCAAACCATTTTGGACTGATTATATGTAAAATCCCTCTTAAAAAAATATACGCTAGACCTCAAAGGTATCGGAAACCTTTGAGGTCTTAAGAATGATAAAATATCTTTATTCGAACAGACGTGTCCATTCTGCTACCGAATTAATTAGCTGTTTTATCCAAATTCTACTAATAGCCTTGCCCTGGAAGCCTTTTTCCATATTAAATTAAATCAAAAAAAGCTTTGAATCATCAAAAGAATTTTTTAAATTATCACTAAAAACAAAGGATAAGAATAGAATAAATGAACCGATTAGCAGAACTATACCTGAAAAAATACGGACGAAAACCAAACGAGATCAAATCACTAAGGAGTGACGGCTCTGAGAGAAAAATTTATCGTGTAATTGTTGGAAAACATACAGTTATTGGTATTGTAGGGGTAGACTATCATGAAAATGCCGCGTTTTTGGAATTCTCAAAGCATTTTAGAAAATTTGGCTTGAGAGTACCTGAAATCTATATTAAAGATCCTGATGGTGGAGCTTATCTTGAAGAAGATTTTGGCGATGTAATTTTATTTGACTGGATGATGAAAATTCGAGAACAGCATGGTTTTAATGATGCCATCAAAGAGATGTACAAAGCAGTCGTGGAATATCTTCCCCGGTTTCAGATCGAGGCCGGTAAAACTATCGATTATTCATATTGTTATCAACACCAGGAATTTGGCATCGATTCGATGCATTGGGATCTGCATTATTTTAAACGCCAATTTCTTAATTATTTTTATAAAAAGAAAATCAACCACACCGAATTGGAAAAGGATTTTAACAGATTAATAAAATTCCTGCTCCATGAACCTCTTAAATATTTTCTTTACCGGGACTTCCAATCTCGGAATGTCATGATTAAAGACGGGCTCCCTCATTTTATCGATTATCAATCGGGAAGGAAAGGAGCGCTGCAATACGACCTGGCTTCACTGCTCTACGATGCTAAAGCCAATTTACCAGAAGATTTTAGAGAGGAAATGATTGAGGTCTATTTGAAAAAAGCCCGGCAGATGACCCGGGTTAATCCCCGGCGATTCCGAAAATATTTTTATGGATTTGTGCTAATTAGAATCATGCAGGCGTTCGGCGCTTATGGATATTTGAGTGCAGTGAAAGGCAAAACACACTTCTTTAAGAGCGTGCCTTTCGCTATCAAAAACCTGGAAACATTACTGAATAAAAATATAGATATTCTCAATCAATTGCCAACGCTAAGAGAAATATTTACCAATTTAATTACAGATCAGTATTTACGAGAATTCCAGGATAAAAAGAAATTGGTCGTGCGGATAAATAGTTTTGGATTCCACAAGAGCGGCATTCCGCAAGATGCATCGGGGAATAATGGCGGTTTTGTGCTTGACTGTCGTTTCTTGCCCAATCCTGGCCGGGAAGAAAAATACAAGGCATTAACTGGAAAAGATGCAGAAGTCATAGCCTATTTCTCCCGGCACAATATTGTAAACGATTTTCTTGAGCAGGTATTCAAAATCGTCGATTACGCTGTTGATAATTATCAAAATCGAAGCTTCTCTGACCTGATGATTTCGTTCGGTTGTACCGGGGGGCAACATCGTTCGGTTTATTGTGCGGAAAGGTTGGCAAATTACCTGAAAAATAAAGGTGTCAATCTGAAACTGAGCCACCTTGAATTAGAAAAGACTGAAAACAAATAAATAAAACATCATTCGAGAATTATGAAAGCAATGATCCTCGCCGCAGGTTTCGGTACTCGCTTAAAACCATTAACCGACGAAAAACCAAAAGCTCTAATCGAGATTCAAAATATTCCTTTATTAGAATTGGTTATTAAAAAATTCATTGCTACTGGGGTATCCGAAATTATCATCAATACCCATCACTTGGCTGAACAGATTGTTCATTTCATCCAGAAAAATAATAGCTTTGGAATTCATATCGAATTCTCCCACGAACCACAAATTTTGGGCACCGGCGGTGGATTAAAGAAAGCCAGTTACTTTTTTGATGATGACCGACCATTTTTTCTATACAATGTGGACATTCTTTCAACAATCGACCTATCTCGGATGTATCAGTATCATTTAGAAAAAAAGGCATTGGTTACACTGGCAATACAGAAAAGAGCAACTAATCGATATCTGATCGTTGATGATCAGAATTATATTTGTGGTCATGAAGATAAGGATAATAAACAAACCCGACTTAAACGCATTCCACCGGGTGAATCCAGTTTGATGGCTTTCTGTGGCATTCATATTATCTCCCCCAAAATTTTTGATTATATTGAAGATGGTGGGCGATTCTCAATTGTTGATGTTTATTTAGAGCTGATTGAGCGTGGTTTTTCGATTATCGGTTTTCCAGCAGACGAGTTTTATTGGAAGGATGTCGGGAAGCTGGAAGTATTGGATGAGATGAAAAATGATTTAAATAATGGAATTGTTCAACTTGAGACTTTAATAAATTAATTCCTCGTAAGGTTTTTTTATAGTATTTTTTACACAAACCTTGAATTCTGATACAGCCAGATTAGGATAAAACGCTTTAATCACTGGTATTTCGGCTGCCACTTTTTCCATTCTTCCAATTCAATTTTAACGTTTCCAATAAATACTTTCAGCTCTGCTTTGATTGGCGGTCGCTGACCATCGGCGGCAAACCAGCCTTTATAGGGTCCAGTCACCCCGGCGATTCCTCGGGTATCTATTTTACCATCAACATAATAACAATCAATTGGGGAATCCAGCGCGGCAATTTTAACCTGGCGCTTTTTCCCATGAAAGTTAAAGGCAACCTTTCCTCGCTCAGATTCAAAAAAAGATTCTACAGTGTCTTTCTTCGCTGAAACAACCTGCTTCCTGGCGTAAAACACAAGCGATGTGCCATCTAAAATTGTCCTCTCAAATGGCATCGAGCTTTCAATTGTTTTGGAAGGATCATTGGCATCTGTCATATTAATAAAGATCAGGCTGTCAGCGTAATCGATTCGGTACTCAGCCAGGTAAGTCACTTCATCAATTTTTTCCTTTGCATAAAAATGATGCAGTTGAAAATTTTCATTGATAAAGCTGTCGTAGACATTGTGCATATTCACAAAGAACAATATGGGATTGGAATCGATATGGAGTTTGACGTGATAGAGCAGCGTGCCATCAACAACCGAGGTGTCAGCAATTTCTAATTTCAGTGTACCCAGGCGAATAAACGACCATTTCACTTTATAGGTCAATTCTTCGCCGATTTTCCACTTGAAATCAAAATCATTTGAATATA